>CAYYFT010000081.1:0-6939 GCA_964471015.1 uncultured Pirellulales bacterium
CCTGCAGTTTTGCGATTTTGGCAGCGGCCTTTGCCTGGGCGCAGGCCCAGCCTTTACTGTTGGCTACTATTGCGATGATGGTTATAGGTATCGGGATGGCTGTGCCATACGCAATTCTGACTTCAATGCCCGGTTTGTTAAAGCGCTTGCCTAAAGCAGGACGATGGATGGAACTATTTAAGCAGGCGATAGGATTTGTCCTGCTGGTTATTGCGGTAAAGCTGATTGGAGCACTGCCGCAAATGCGGAGAATGGGTGTGTTGTATTTTGCGGTGGCGCTCGGGTTTAGCGTTTGGATGTGGGGTAGTTGGGTCAGTTATGACACTAAACTATTGCGCAAGTGGTTTATACGGATTATCGCAGTAGCTTTGGCAGTTGTAGCAGGGTGGTCGTTTCTACCTGCACCTGCGGGAGAACGAATCTCCTGGCAGAGCTACGACGCCGATTTAATAGAAAGAGCCGAAATGGAAGGAAGACCCGTCCTGATTAAGTTTACTGCCGATTGGTGTCTGAGCTGTCAAGCGGTGGAAAAAATAGTTTATTCCCGCAAGGATGTGGCGAAACTAATCGAAGAAAAAGGTGTTTTAGCAATTAAAGCCGATACCACAACTAAAGATTTACCGGCAACGTTTGCTTTGAAAAACATATATAATGAGCCAGGTGTGCCGGTCAGTATGCTGTTTGTGCCGGGTGAGAAAGAATCGGCCAGGTGGCGCGGTATGTCTTTCGCCGGTGAGTTGAAGTCGCTTTTGGAGAAACTTCCCTGAAAAAATAACCCTATGACTAAAAAAGCAGCAACAAAAAGAGCGAAGATAAAAGTCAACAAAGCACAGGCAGCAGAGCGGGTCAAAAAGATTTTACCTGTATTGAAAAAAATATACCCTGAGGCAAAGACTGCGCTTAACTTTAACAATCCTCTTGAGCTTTTAATAGCGACGATTTTGTCGGCCCAGTGCACGGATGTGCGCGTCAATATGGTAACTAAGGATTTGTTCAAAAAATATAAATCAGCCAAAGACTGGGCCAAAGCTGATATAAAGCAAATCGAGTCGGATATTAAGAGCACCGGCTTTTACCGCAATAAGGCAATCAGTATCAAAAACGGCTGTGCAGCGATAATCGAGCGATTTGACGGCAAAGTTCCCGGTACGATGGAGGAGCTTGTAGCACTTCCCGGCGTGGGCAGAAAGACGGCGAGTGTTGTATTGGGCAATGCGTTCGGAGTGCCGGCGATAGCCTGCGATACGCACGTTATTCGGCTCTGCCGGCGGCTTGGGCTTTCCGAAAACAGCGACCCGGTAAAGTTGGAATTCGATTTGGCCGAAATAGTACCAAAGAAGAGCTGGACTTTATTCAGTCATTTGTTGATTTTTCATGGGCGAAATATTTGTAAGGCACGTAAGCCCGACTGTAATAATTGCCCGATTGCCGAATTTTGTCCCTCGGCAAACAATCCAGCTTTATGGTAAAGTGTTTTTGCCTGTGGTATAGCTAAAGGACAGTTTCTATGATAGATATTACTGATAAACCGGTAAGAGACCTCTGGCGGATATTCAGAGTAATGGCTGAGTTTGTCGAGGGTTTTGATGAGCTTGCTACTGTGGGCCCTGCCGTATCCTTTTTCGGCTCTGCAAGAGTAAAGCCCGACCGGAAGTACTACAAACTCGCAGAAAAAACCGCCTTCGAAATATCCAAGGCCGGCTTTGCGGTAATAACCGGCGGCGGTGGAGGGATTATGGAAGCGGCCAATAAGGGGGCTGCAAAAGCGGGTGGTAAAAGCATCGGCCTGAATATCGAAGTGCCGAAGGAGCAGATACCGAACAAATACCAGAATCTGTCGCTGCATTTCAGGTATTTTTTCTGCCGTAAGGTTATGTTCCTCAAATACGCTCACGGCTTTATAGTGTTCCCCGGCGGTTACGGAACTATGGACGAATTTACCGAATCGCTGGTGCTGATTCAAACATTAAAGCAGGCATCTTTCCCCGTGATTTTGATGGGCAGTGACTATTGGGAAGGATTGATTGCCTGGATGAAGAAAAAGATGCTCAAAGAGCACCATCATATTTCCCCGAAAGACCTCAATGTCTTCACGGTCGTTGATGAGCCGAAAGATGCGGTCAGGATTATAACGGATTTCAAAGAGGCACAGGGCCGTGTCGGAATAGAGCTGCCGCCCGGAATGAAAAAAGCATAACCTCGAATATATAGCCCCCCTTCGTAAAGCGGTTAATCCAATCCATTAGAGTTTCGAATATATTTGATTATAGAATCAATTTTTTCATTCAAATCTAAAACGCTTAAATCTGCTTTTTTCTCAACGATACGGCTTGCAAGTTTGATTTTATCCGCCACTTTATATTCCCCATTTCTCTGTTTGCGAAACTTGATGCAATTTCTATATTCTGAGTACTTAATAACCTTAATTTCTTCCCCATATAGGTCGGTTAATGCTTCCTTTATCAACTCTGATTTTAAATAATTTTCAATTTCCTTTCCTTTAGTCACCCAAACAAAATCAGCATTCTTCTCAAACTCTTCTTTTACTCTTTTTTTAGTATCGTTGATTTTATCGTCAGCGGATTTCTTATCGCTGTCAATTACAATCTCCATATGCCTATTTAAGCGCCTTAATTCTATAAAATCCCCAATTACTTCTTCATTTGCGCTTAAGTGACTTAATAAACTGCCACCATAAAACATAATTGAATAATGAATACCCTCCATTAAACTTTCATCTTTAGAACGGATCCAATGGTTAATGTAAATCCTGTCAGAAGGACCCTCGACCCAAATAATACAGTTTGCTTGCAACAAATCACTGGCCCTATAGCCTAGTTCATCACATATTTTTGATTTTTGTGAATCTGTAAGAGCCACGTCTACAATCGATTTCCCTTTTTCTAATCGTATATGAAATACAGAAACATCAGGCATGTCGAGTACGTGTGCTGAATGTGTTGCTATAAAGTATTGATTACGTGTGTATTTTGACAAATAATTAAAAAGTTGTTTCTGTAACGATGGGTGTAAATGAATTTCTGGCTCTTCGATACATAGTATTTGATTTTCAAGAACAGTTGCGGCATATGCCAATATAAGCACTTCGTGCGTTCCAGTGCCAAGAGAACTTAGCGGCAAGGTAAGGCCATCCATCGTTATTTGTATCATATCTTGCTCACTGGGTATTTCAATCCTTGCCGTTCTATTTCCTGTTACTGTTTGCAATAAATGGTTGATTTTATCAAATTGTTCTTTAAGATGTCGTTCATCCCACCTAGGCTTTTCAAGTTTTACCAATTGCTTAACAAGACCTTTTCCACTCATTAATTCATCATTTGATTCACCACCCCCATCAATTATTTCTCTTATCGCAGGGATAAGTGAAACATTTACGTTAGACAAGTTTGATGGATTAAGCTTTTTTAATGTTTCAGGTATCCAATGCTCTAATAAGCTCCCCATAGTTTGGCCAGTTACTGCTGTCCAAATATAACTCCAGACATTAGTCTTGAAAATATCAGCTTCATGGAACTTTTGAAAGATTCGTTTGTCAATATCAAGACGTCCTCCAGAGACAACATACGGGAACCAAGCAAGGCAGGTTCCTTTTGTGAGTATATCCGAAGTTAGAATTGTTCGAATTTTACCAATTACCTCACGAAACCTTTGTTGATTCCTTTGAGCCAGTCGTTCCATCAACTTTTGATAAAGGTCGCCATCTATCTCTATTCCAATTTCGTAATAATATTCAGTTATTTGATCGCCTATATGCTTATCTACATCCTTTAGCTTGGGAGATTCGCCCTTGGCGATATTTGGGTAATGATCTTTCAGAAATCTAAGAACGTTTGATTTGCCCGAATTGTTTTGGCCGATAATTAAGTTAATTTTCTTGAATGGCCCAATCCTTTGAACTTCTTTTCCAAAACTCCTATATCCTGAAATTCCTATACCATCAATAAACATATTCTCTTCCTAATTTGCCCTTAAAAGCATTAACTTTGCGATGTCTTTGCTCCGCCATCGCTCAATAAATTTTACCCTCGTAGCGAAGCGAAGATCCTCGACTGTTGCTCACTTAGTCCGCTATCGGGGACCCATATTCTACTTGCTTTCCCAATCCCCCACAACCTTTTTTAATTGCTTGTGCTGCCTTCTGCTCGGACACCACGACTTTGCTGTTGCTTCCTCCAGTTCGAACCCTATATCTACTTGCTTCGGAGTTACACTCCTACGCAATACTAAGGCTTCTCGTTGCGGCTTTCGGAAGCAACAGCAATCTTTATATAAAACTCCCCGCGAAGCGGCTCCACAGTTTTTACTTTTGCGCTTTGACTTTTAAATTTCTTCCGCGGCCTCCGGAAGCACTTCGCAATTGAGCTTCTAATCCACTGCCTAAAAACCCCGATTACTAAATCGCTATATTAGTATATTCGCATATACTAATATACTTTCGACACCACACCGCGCTAACTGCCATTGGCAGGTAGTGAACTGCGCAATCAAAAACGTTGGTAGTTAAACCCCTAAAATCCATTTTTTCAAAATTTTTTTACTCCTTTTTCTGCAATTACTTATAGACTTTTTGCTCCCGAAAAATTCCCAATTTTTCGGCAAAAATGCGCATGTCCGTCCAATTATGAGAGGAGGTCTATTTACACCTCCTTATAGATAAATAATTATGAACCGCAAACAGCAAACTACTATCTACGAACCACAAACCACTAATTTGCCGTTGCAGTCTTCCGACAACTATAATTGTATGCAGTATACTGCAATACAGTATACTGCTTCTAAAAGCCTCCCTGCGGCCTCTATCCTATGTGCGTTTGAGCGGGGGAAGATTCAATCAGAATAAACAAAAAATGCAAAACGAACCCAATTTATCAAAAAGTCAAATGTTTATAACCGCAAGTATAACAACGAATTACAGTGAAAAATAAGAGATGGACACTTGGTCAAAACGAACCCAAACAAAGCCAATTTCGCCCTGCACCCTACGCGGTGCCAGGGCAAACCCAATCTTGTCTCGAGCGCAGTCGCGGGTTCTATCAAAACAACTACCCACCTATGGCGGGCTGGTAACCTTGTTCATTGCTTCATTTAAGTGGCCGAGCAGGTATTTTTTCTCCGGCCCGCCTAAATGCTCCCAGGGGAGATTATCATCAGTTCTGAATTGCCTCTGTGCTAAGCTTTCCAGGTCGAGGCCGAATTTTTCAAATGCCCTCTGCCATATAACAGGATTAAAGCATTCGTCCCACAAATCGAATTTTGCTCCGTTCGCCCAGGCTTCTTCGATGACGTCGCATAGGCACCTGTCGCCTCGGCCTATTGCTGATTCGAGCACGCTGCGCTCTATATTGTGGAACTTAAAATGCAAAAATTTCGCTCTGAGTTTCCTTTTTTCATCGAGTATTATCTTCTTTGCATTCTCGAAATACGCTTTTGGTTTCTGCCCGAGCCAACCGAAAGGTGTGTGCGGTTTGGGGACAAGCCAGCTTATGGTAACGTTGATTTGCCCTGTCTTTCCATCTATTTGCTTTCTCAGTTTTGCTAATTGAAGTGAAAGTGCTGCGATGTTTTTTATGTCTTCTTCAGTTTCGCCCGGCAGGCCGACCATAAAATATAGTTTCAGCCGTTGCCAGCCTGCTCTGTAGGCCTCCTCTGCGGCGGCAAACAAATCTTCGTCTTTCAGAGGTTTATTGATAATCTCTCTTAATCTTTCGCTGGCGGCTTCAACGGCTATTGTCAATCCGCCTTTTCTCACTGAGGTTACCAATTTCGGAAGTAATTTTAACTGTCGGTCGACACGCAAACTCGGCACAGAAAGCCCGACGTGCTTGTCTCGAAAATACTCGTTCAGTTTGGCTATCAATTCTTCGAGGTCTGGATAATCGGCCGTTGATAAACTAAGCAGACCTATCGTATCGAAGCCGGTTGCCTCGTAACAGGCCTTGGCGATTTCTGTTATTTTTTTGACGCTACGGCAGCGAACAGGCCTTCTGCAAAAACTGGCCTGGCAGAATAAACATCGGTGTGGACAGCCGCGCATAATCTCAACGCTGACTCGTTCATGAACAGCCTGCGTGAACGGAACCATTGGTTTAAACGGCACGGGTGCATTTTCAAAATCTTTTACAACGGCATTTTCTATTTTTGAATTCTGAGTTTTGGGTTTTGAGTTATGAAGGGCCGGGACATAAGCCCATTCGAATTTTTCGGCGGCTTTTACAAAGATATCTTTTTTCAGTGTCCCTGCCTGTTTTTCAGATTTTATAAGTTCAGCTAATT
Organism: uncultured Pirellulales bacterium; assembly: GCA_964471015.1. GTDB lineage: Bacteria > Planctomycetota > Phycisphaerae > Sedimentisphaerales > Anaerobacaceae > CAYYFT01. Next base: position 6,295 of record CAYYFT010000081.1, read on the forward strand.
CCACGACCGCTTCTTCGCCTTCGCCCTGCACGAACAGGTCCAGAAAATCAGCCACAGGCTCACAGCAATTTGCCATACCGCCGCCGACGATTATCAGCGGGTCGTTTTCGTTGCGTTTGCTGCTTCTGACCTCGAGACCAGCCAGGTCGAGAACATTGAGCACATTTGTATAGCACAGCTCGTTTGTCAGACTAAAGCCGATAACGTCAAAGCTCTTCAACGGCACCTTCGATTCGAGACTAAATAGCGGGATGTTTTTATCCCTTAGGATTTTTTCTGCATCAATCCAGGGCGCAAAGACGCGCTCGGCGGCTACGCCGTCAAGGCTGTTTAGAATATCATATATTATCGCTAAGCCCATATTGCTTATCCCGATTTCATATATGTCGGGAAAGCAAAGTGCGACGGTAAGCTCGCATTTTGCGAGGTCTTTTTTGATTTGGTTTATTTCGCCGGCGATATATCTGCTCGGCCTGCGAACGAACGGCAGGAACTCCTGTTCTACCCGCTCAGCTAATATTATTACTTCTTTTTTGTTCACAGGGACATTATAGATTGATTATTGGTTATTTTCTATTGATTATTGTTCGATTATCAATTATCAAATTCCGTGCGCTGAAAGGGTTTTTATGAGCAGGAAATATC
>CAYYFT010000082.1:0-6737 GCA_964471015.1 uncultured Pirellulales bacterium
TTTTATCTAATATATCCTGCACAGTAACAAGGCTTATCTCTACCCCCTCTTTTTTAACTCTCGCTACTTCCTCACGTGCTCCCTTACCGAAACTAAACGCCACGATATAACCTTTCATATCTTCAACTTTTCTTCCTTTTGTTTAATCCAGTTTATTGCTGTTTTTTCATTCTTCTCAATCGCCATTTCCACCGCCTTCTTAGCGCATTCAAGCAGATGCTTTGACTGCTTACGCAAATTAAAGGATTCGCTGACCTTTTGCTGGATTTTTGATTGAATTCTCTTGTCAACAACAGGTAAAATGACTTTCCCTAGTTCATCTTTGTTGATGGCCGTTAAAATTGTTCCACTGCATCCCTTTTTTAGTTGTTCCTGGCCAACAGGGCTTTTTAATAGAACAAGCAATGTTTCTGAATTAATTTTATCCGAACCAACAACATAAAATCCTGTTGAGCATAATGCGCTATCTAATTCTTCAGAGATTAAAGCGATACTGGATAGCGACCCTTCTATTGAAGAAACAATAACATCATTTTTGCGAACCTTACGTCTTGCTCTGGTTGGCAATTCCTGACCTTCTGCTATTGTATGACCTGTAACCTCACCGTTGCCGCCAATGTTGGCTAATTCGATATAGCGGTATTCTTTATTATCAACCGGACTAAAGTTCTTATCCTTTATATTGAGCAGATTACTGAGTGTATCCCAGCCGCCTTTGTAGGCTTTGATCGCTTTTACAATCTCATCATATTTCGGCTGGAAGTAGTCAGCATCTATACGCCCTGCCTGCTGGTTGTCGCTGTAGTTCCTGACGAAACTCAAGGCGTGTTTCGGCTGCCAGTCCAAAAGGCCAAGTTCCGAAAGGAGTAATGTTTGGGCTTGGGTAAAGTTCTTTCTCGATTGCTGTAATAGAAGAAATGAGTAATCAACTGCATAAGCTATGGTTTTTTGGAAAGAAGGTGAAAAAACTGGAATGGGCATACTCAAAACAGCAGGATTGCCCACATTTCTTTGCCTAATTCCTTTGGCCCATCGTTCGATATGATCTCTGCAATACTTTGAAGATAAAGCTGCAAACAAGTAAAGGCTCTCGCAAATACTATCGTTATTTTTCAAGCGTATTCTTGCAACTCTTTGATTCCAGCTAAGTTTCTTGATTGGTGGAGAAAAAACCAAATCAACTTTTCCAACATCTGGCGGATCTCCCGTCAATGTCATCAGAATATCTTTATGTTCCAGATAACATGCCTTGAGTTTTGCAAAATGATAAAGCGAAACTTTGTCCCACGATATATAATCCCTTTTGTTCGTAACATCTCCTATTTTTGCAACCCACAAATCACCTTGCGAATTTAATTCACTAGAGTCATACGCAGCCCCATTGTGAAAAGTTGCTATTTCAGTCAGAGAAATGGTAGCACAGTTTTTTAACTGTCTGTCGTTATGCAAATATTTAGGAGAAAAAAATTCTGCTTCATACCTAAAATCAGGATTTGCTCGTACAGTTTCAATTTTGATGATCGAATACTGCAATTTTTATACCCTTTTCATTATCTCTACAGTAATAAGGTAAAGCTGTTTGATTACACGCTCATTTTCAGCAGTTGGCTTTAGATCGCCGTGGAATAAAGCGCATCTTATCCGATAAAGAATTTCTACGAATCCTCGAAACAATTTTGGCTTGTCATTATCAAGCCATATTCCTTCCGCCAACTCTATTTTATTTTGTTGTCCTTCGTCCTTTAGCAGATTGATGTATTGGTCCCCATCTCGATCATCAGGTATGCAAGCAAAGGAAATAAATTTATCATTACAGGGTATGTTTGCATTTTTCAATGCTTTATGTAATTCTGCTAAATTCCCCTGAAAAGCCTTTGACCTTGCATCATCGCTATCAAATAATAAAGTGAAGAATTCATCATATATTTTATGACCTCCATGTTTGAAGAGCTCTAATCTTTTCCTGTCTGTATCTTCGTTGTATCGGTCACGCATCCAGGCATTTAATGAAAGCCACAATGGTACGAAAAGAGCAATATATTCGATTTCGGATTTTTTTTTCCAAAGAGCTATGTTTTCTGAATCGGACATTCTTACCCCTTCTTCCAGAACGACAGCTTCTCTTTTTTTGCAAACTCGATAAAGGCTTCCGCTATGCCATCGGGCAGTTCGCCGCCCTGGTTATGCAGGTCGTGGTCAACAATCAGGTGGACGTTTTTATCGAGCTTGGTGGTACCGTTGCCATTTTTGACAAAGATATAATTGCCGGAGTTGTCCTTGCCTCCTTTTTCCGAGACGGCAAAGAAGATGGGGTAGTCTTCTTTTTTCGGGCAGAGGGTGTCGTCCCATTTCTGTACGAATAAGACGCTGGTCTTGGTACCGGCATGAGGCTTGAAGGTGTTTTGATGCAGACCCACTACGGCGAGTATCCTTGCCTTATCGGCGATAAACTCGCGGATGCGCTTATCGGAGGTATTATTAAATCTGCCCTGCGGCAGGACGATTGCCATTCTTCCGCCGGGTTTAAGAAAATCCAGGTTGCGCTCGATAAAGAGAATGTCCCGCCCGACATTGGGTTTAGTCTTACTGTTTTCCTTAAAGCCCAGTTCGTATTGATGGATGATGCGAGGTTCCTTGATATCGCCAGCAAAAGGGGGATTAGCCATCAGCAGGTCAAACTTAAACTGCTTTTTATTGCCTTTTGTCGTGGCAAGTTCTTCGAGTCGTTTATAGCCTTTTCCGTAGGTGTCCAGCCATTTGCGATCCTTTTCCTTATCCGTCCATCTCTCATAGTCCAGCGTGTTCAGGTGCAATACATTGGTTTCACCGTCTCCTGCGATCAGGTTCAGGGTTCGGGCCACCCGCACAGATTTTTCGTCAAAGTCGATGCCGAAGACTTTCAGGACATCTTCTTTTTCCTCATCGGATATTTCGGCGGTGCTAAATAAATGGTCGGTAATCTTAAAGATGGTATGGACGGGAAATCCGCAGCTTCCGGCGGCGGTATCTATCATATACTCTCCCGGTTTGGGATTGAGCATCCGCACACACATATCAATGACGTGGCGCGGGGTGAAATACTGGCCCTTTTCGCCTTTGGCACTTTTATTGACTAGATATTCAAAGGCTTCATCTATTACCATCAGGTTGGAATTGAACAGCTTCACATCATGAAGGCTGGAAACACAGATAGATAAATGGCTGGCGGTCAGATCAAAGTTCGCGCCATCGGCAAAGACGCCCGGCCACTTCTTTTTGGCTTTATCAAAAAGTGATTGTATTTTCTGGTAAAGCTCGGTATCGGTCTGTCCGGTATTGCGAAATTCCATTATACGAAACTTCTTATCATTCAGCTTTTGCAATACTTCCTTAACCTTTTCGTAGTCGCCTCTGTCCTCGCCGCTTAGTTTATCGTCAAGAAAATCATCGATCCGCTGCTTATCCCGGCGGCTCTGCAATTCATCATAAAGCTTGGTGAAAATTAGTTTGAAAACCTCCTCAAAGACATCCACCCCAGCGTTTGCTAATACTTCATCTTCCATTTCCAGAATGATTTGTTTTAGGGATTTTCCCTTGTTGGGAATTTTATCTTTTATTATCAGTTCTTTTAGTGTGAAGCGTTCTGTGAGAATATCTTTCAGGCTCTGGTCGGCCTTGGGAATATCGGTTATATCTTCGAAGAAATTGGGGTCTTTGCGGTTGTAATGGGAAATCTGCTCACCGTTTGTCCAGACGCCGATTGGTGCGCCAGTGGCGTTGCAATAGGAACGAAGCTGATTTTTACCGTCTTTGAGTTTGGGCTTTTTCAATTCGACAATGATATAGGCGGTGTCGGGCCGGTCTTTGTCGGATATGACAATATCGGCGCTCTTGGTTTCCCTACCGAATTTAACCGGATATTCAAATGAAATACGTTTCTTAGGGTAGCCGTATTGCTCTATCAGACGGTAGGCGTAAAGTTGACGGACAATCTCCTCAGGTTTTGCTGGTCGCTCCTTAGCAGTAGCTACACACTTTAAGTATAGTTTGCCCCGCTTGTCAAAAATTTTGATTCGTTTTATTTCCTCATCATTGAATAAGCCAAGCGCAAAGCCTTTTCCCGAAATGGTGAGAATATCTGCAACGCTAAAATTTTTGCTCGATCGAGCCATTCAAAACTCCTGATTTATAAACTTTCCTTTTCAAACCACACACTACCCAAAACCGCAATCCCCGTCAATTTAAAAAATGACCTTGTCATCCCGAGCTTGTCGAAGGAGCTTAGACAACCTGCACCAAAATATTCTGTGTTAATCAGCGTAATCAGCGATTAAATTTTTCTTGACTTTTGCCTGAAATTTGGTATAATACCTGCCAGTCCCTTAGGGACGACAAATCGCCCCGTAGGGCAAGTCTTCAGGCCAGCCGGCCCAGTCAATAACTAATTAACCATTTAACCAATGACCATTTACCAATTACTATTTAACCGATTAACATTGTTTATAATTCATTTCTCTGTGTCATCTGCCTGCCCTGTGGGATGCGCCGTTTGCTATCCCATCGGGGTGTTCTCTGTGGCTGAAAATATCTCAATCAAAAATGTTAAATTATGCAAAACAAACCCAATTTGCAAAAAAGTCAAATGTTTATAACCGCAGTGAAAACAACGAATTACAGCGAAAAATTGAAAATGGACACTTGGTCAAAACGAACCCAAACAAACCCAACCTGTAGTGAGCTTGTCGAACCTATCTTGTCCGCCTTCGGCGGAAACGTCTCGGCTGAGTCGGTTTTATCATTTCGATTTTTGGCTATCACTATATATTGTGTATTACCCAGATTGCCTAAATACACTCCTGTAGTCGGTTTTGGTGTGAAAAATAACTTTCTTCAAAAGATGGTTTTTGATATTGGTAAACCGCATTTGGCCTCTAAACTGATGTAACTTTATGCTTTTCGGACTATTAGGTTAAAACCAAACTTTTCTAAAGTTTTCCGTTTGCTTCTGTCGATACCAATACTGTGAAGGCTGTTTCGTGCCTCGAACGGATTTAGGGGGCATACAATATATAGTGGTTAGCGGCTTTCAGGTGAAAATATGGATGCTTTCACCTGAAGCCCATCATGCAAGGTAGTTTAAATGCCAAGCTTTGATTCTAATGACCGTTTCGAAGGCCAAAATAAACAGGTCAATTCTGCCAATGAAAACCTGGTTGCAGAACAGGATTTGCTTATGGAGCAGATACTTGAAAATATCAATACTACGCCCATTGGCCAGGTGTTAAAAAAGATTGCTTCACTGCCGGAAGTTCGCAAGGAGAAAGTTCTTGATGTCCGCCAGCAGTTAAGCAAAGGTAAATACAGACTCAACGAGCGGTTGGATATTGCTCTCGATAAGGTTCTTGAGGACCTTACCACCTGAGAACACAAGTGCGCAGGCAGCTTATGCGCTTGTGCGTTTTCGTTTGTCTTTGAATTTCCGTTTTGCGTTTCTTTTGCGAAACGGCAAACCCCTGCAAGACGGAGTCCTTTTTATCCGCCTGAGGCGGATAAACTACGAGATTACTTCAGGAACTTCGTCATCCGGCTCATCCATATCGACCGGTTTATAATCCGGCTGCTTTGATTTTTCCACTTCTTCTTCGAAAGCGGCTGTAACTTTTTCCTGGATTTTTCGCCTGCACTCTGCATTGATAGGATGGGCGATGTCGGCGTGCAGTTTCATTCTGCCTTTGACATCTTTCTTTGCTCGATTTTCTGAGAGGGCGGCTCCGCAATTATTGCAGAATTTGGCCCTGAGATGATTTTTGCCGCCGCATTTTTCACAGTGGTCGCTCATTTTTCGAGATGGCATAGCGACGAAAAAGCCGCCGGTACCCTCGATGATTTTGATGTCGCGGACTACAAATTCATTGTCCATCGTTACCGAGCAAAAAGCTTTTAGCCTGTCGTCTTTGTTATCCACCAATTTGACCCTAACTTCAGTGATTTCCATTTTCTTTGCCTCGCTTAAAAGTCGGGACCCCGCAAAGAGCAAGACCCCTTTACCATCTGTTGTTGCTCACGATAACGCTTTTGCAACCGGTCTTTTCCTCAAGTTTGTTTCTGTTTTTCTGGGCCTTTTTAACGTCGCCGTTATCTATAATGTAAAACATAGCTGAACCACTACCGCTCAGGCACAAGGGCCTGATACCTAATGATTCAATTTTAGCTTTCAAGTCAGCAAGCTCTTTATTCAAACTGAAACAACTTGTTTCCAGCATATTTGTGCACATCTTCGGGACTAAATCAATTCTGTTTTCGCCCAGAAGGTCGTTTGTTCGGGCACGGAGCTTTTTGTAGAGAGCCGGATTATGCTTGTAATTGGCATAAACCCTTTTTGTAGAGATAGTTACATCCGGAAGTATTAAAAGAGCGAGGAAGTTAAAATTTTCGTCTAATTTTTTTATTTTTTCGCCTTTTCCGCTGCAAAATGCCAAGGGACCGTCCAGAAAGAAGGCTACGTCGCTGCCTAATTGGGTTGCGAGTCTGGCAAGTTCGGCATTGGGAAGCTGTAAATCTAAATATTTATTCAGCCCAATAAGGGTTGCCGCTGCATCGCTGCTTGCTGAGCCGAGGCCTGTTCCTGCGGGGATATTTTTTGTGAGGGTGATTTTGATATTGGTTTGTTGACCGCGATTTTCCAGCAGCATTTTAGCGGCTTTATAGACGAGGTTTTCTTCTCCCTCGGGAGCCCATTCCGGCCCGTTGCAGATAAG
>CAYYFT010000083.1:0-6362 GCA_964471015.1 uncultured Pirellulales bacterium
TGGTTTACGCCGAAGCTACCAGCGTTTTGCCGTTGATAGTCAGCTATGTTTATCACATACGAAGCTGGAAGGGTAGGCAGCAAAGAAAATGGAATAAGATATTTGAATAATTGTCTGGGTTCCCGCTTTGCCAGTCTCGGCAAGGCCGAGACTTGACGGGCGGGGTCCCTCTTAGGAAGAGTTTAAGGGGGTAAAGCGGATTTTATGAGATTTAAGCCTAAAGAGAGCCTAACTGAGGAGGAAGTTCAGACAGGTCTGCGTCATGTTATCAATGACGGTGTGGCATCGCAGGCGATGGGGATATTGACCGGTGGGGCTTTTTTAATCGCTTTTGCGATTAAGCTTGGTGCTTCCAATTTAATTATTGGTTTGCTGGCGGCGATTGGGCCGTTGGCACAGTTGCTTCAATTGCCATCCATAATCTTAGTGGAAAAGGTGCGGAACAGGCGTGCCATCACGCTGGTCTCAGCGGGGCTGAGCCGGGTGTTCTGGTTGCTGATTGTCCTTATTCCCTTTTTGTTTACCAGTGAAATTGGGCTTGTGGTTCTGGTGGTTTCGATAATGGGGACCTCGGCTTTCGGGGCGATTTCGAGCTGTAGCTGGAATTCGTGGATGCGGGACCTGATACCTCAGAGCATGCTCGGCTCGTTTTTCTCAAAGAGGATGCGGATTGCCACCGGCGTTGGCATCGCTTTGAGTTTAGTTGCGGCTGTATATCTTGACTTCTGGAAGAAGTTTATGGCCAACTATGAGATACAAAGCTACTCGGTCTTGTTCTTGGCAGGTTTCGGCGCAGGTGCTCTCGGTCTTTACTTTATATCCCGAATACCTGAAACACGTATGTCAGAGGCCAAAGAAAAACTTAAAATTTTGAAGCTATTAGCTCAGCCATTCAAAGATGATAATTTCAGGAAGCTGATAACATTTCTGGCCTCGTGGAATTTTGCGGTCAACCTGGCAGGGCCGTTCTTTATGGTGTATATGCTCAGGAGACTGGAATTGAGCATGTCATTTATCATAGGTCTTTCGATTGTCAGCCAGGTTATGAATTTTGCCTTCCTTCGGGTATGGGGCAGGTTTACCGACCGCTTTAGCAATAAATCGGTTCTGGCAATCAGCGGGCCGCTCTTTATCCTATCAATACTGGCGTGGACATTTACAACTATGCCGGAGAAGTATTTTCTGACGGTCCCGCTGCTGGTTGTCATTCATATAGTTATGGGCCTCTCATCAGCAGGTGTTTCGCTCGCTTCCGGTAATATAAGCCTCAAGCTCGCACCGCAAGGACAGGCGACTTCTTATCTTGCGACAAATACAATAGTAAATTCAGTGGCGGCGGGTATTGCACCAATTCTGGGCGGCAAATTTGCAGATTTTTTCTCGGGCAGAGAGCTTGAGTGGACACTAAAATACACAAGCCCAACAGGTGAGTTTAGTGTACCGACACTTAGCCTGCAACAGTGGGATTTCTTTTTCGTGCTGGCGTTTTTGATAGGCTTATATTCGATTCATCGCCTAAGTATGGTCGAAGAAACAGGTGAAGTTGAAGAAAAAATTGTTGTAAGAGAGCTGTTATCCGAGGTAAGAACGCAGGTGCGAACTCTCTCATCCGTCGAGGGAGTCCAGCAAATGGTAAGTTTTCCATTTTCGATACTTAGAAATCTTGCAGAAAGGATAGTCCCAAATGGCAACAGCAAAACAGAATAAAAGGCGTTCGAAAAAAGCCGGTCTGCCACCCGGCACATTGGTACACATAGGCGAGAAAAAGTTAGAATCCCCTCGTATTACCGTCATTGACTATAACGAGCAGAATTTTCAAGAAAAACAGGTTGGGACAATTGAGGAGAGCTTCCCTTTTAAGCAAACCCCTACCGTAACCTGGATAAATATCGATGGTATTCATGATATTGGTTTGATAGAAAAGCTCGGCAAGCATTTTGACCTGCATCCTCTTATTCTCGAAGATATTCTTACTACCGGGCAGCGTCCGAAATGCGAGGATTACGACAATTACATATATACCGTTCTCAAAATGCTCATCTACAATGATAAAGACGAGATGATAAGGTCCGAACAGGTGAGCCTTGTACTCGGCTCTAATTTCGTTATATCATTCCAGGAAGGTGTCGGCGATGTTTTTGAGCAGATACGGGACAGACTCAGAAACGACAAAGGCCGCGTCCGGAAGATGGCGTCCGACTACCTTGCTTATGCCCTGATTGATGCGATAGTAGACAGTTATTTTATTATCCTCGAAAAGCTTGGGGAGAAAATCGAGTCTATGGAAGAACAGCTTGTTGCCGAGCCCACAAATAAAACGCTTAGACAGATTCATTCGGTCAAGAGAGAGCTGATATCCCTGCGAAGGTCGGTTTGGCCTTTAAGAGAACTAATTAACGGATTAGAAAAGACAGAATCGCCGCTGATAAAAAAATCCACCCGTTTATATCTGAGGGACGTTTACGACCATACGATACAGGTTATAGATACTGTGGAGACCTTCCGCGATATGGTTTCCGGGATGCTCGATATTTATCTTTCGAGTCTAAGCAACAGGATGAATGCTGTGATGAAAGTATTGACTATTATTGCCACAATATTTATTCCATTGACTTTTATAGCCGGTGTTTATGGGATGAATTTTAAGTATATGCCGGAACTTGGATGGCGATGGGGCTACGCAGCAGTTTTGCTGGTTATGACTGCGGTAGTTGGTATTATGCTTATCTATTTCAAGAAAAAGAAGTGGTTGTGAAACTGAATTTGAGCTACAAGCAATAAAGTCAAAGTGTTCCCAGTATAAAACAGGAGGTTAATTATGAGTATTATGTTGTTCATTGTAGTGCTGACAGCATCATTTATAATAGTCAGGGTAGGGGCAATTGCCTTTCAATTGACCGGCCTTGAATGGTCTTTGGCAAAATTTCAGGCGCTGTCCTGCTTCAGTGGAACAGGGTTTACGACCAAAGAAGCTGAGCTCGTTACAGGACATCCGCAAAGGCGTCGTATTGCAACGGTCCTTATGGTTTTAGGCAATGCGGGTCTTGTTACTATGATTGCGACAGTAGCCAGCGCTCTGAACCCGCAACAGGCCTTGTGGGCCAGACTTTCGGAATCATTGCTGCCCTTCTCCATCCCCCTTGACTTGGTACCATGGATAAATCTGCTGCTTATTATAGCAGCGTTATATGTAATCTACAGGATTTTTACGAATAAGAAATTTGTTAAAAAGCTAACAAGTATTCTTCGAGCCAAAATCATCAGAAGAGAGATTTTCAAGCCGGTGTCGTTTGAGGAGCTGCTGCTACTGGCGGGCGGATACGGAGTCTCAAAAATAGAAGTCTCTGCCGATAGCCCTCTCGTTGACAAGACGCTCGCGGGGTCGGCACTTCGCAAAAGCGATATTACAGTATTAGCGATAGTAAGAGCTGATACGACAATACCAAATCCGGCCGCAGATACGAAAATCCTTGCGGGGGACGGTCTGGTATCCTTCGGGAAGCTTGAAAATATAAGAAGCAGATGCGCTCCAGAAGGGAAAAAGAAAACAAAGTAGGTTATGGTTTTATGTGAGTATATTCGGGGACCCCGCAAGGCGGGAACCCTCGGCGTAGTTGAACTGGAATAAATTGAGATGGAAAATGCATTGCTGTTGAATTCGGGTCTTTATGCGTGGTTTGTTCTGCCGCTTTTGATTTTTGTTGCCAGGATTGCAGATGTAAGCATCGGGACGGTTCGAGTTATATTTGTCGCCCGAGGATTAAAATACATAGCGCCTATCATCGGTTTTTTTGAAATACTGATTTGGCTTTTGGCGATAGGCCAGATTATGAAGAATCTTTCGAATCCCGCCTGCTATATTGCTTACGCTGGCGGATTTGCAATGGGTAATTTTGTGGGGATATGGATTGCGGAGAAATTATCGCTGGGAGTGGTTCTTATACGAGTGGTTACAAAGAAAGACGCTTCGGGACTGGTGGGGTATTTGAAGTCTGCGGATTACGGAGTCACCAGCGTGGATGGACACGGCACGGAAGGGGAGGTAAAAGTGGTCTTTACAATTGTGCCAAGGCGTGAGGCCCAGAGCGTAGTCGCACTAATCAAACAGTTCAATCCTAAGGCGTTCTATTCTATAGAGGAGGTCGGTTTCGTCGAAAAAGGCATATTCCCAGCTAAAAGGAGCGGGGACTTCTTTGGTTTATCGAAGCTTTTCAGGCCATTTAGAAAAGGTAAATAGGTAAAGAGCCCAATACTGGTGAGTCTTTGTTGGCCTAACTGATATGGCGAAAGAGGAAGATTTATTTAGGATACACCGCTTTACTAATTGTGCTGTCATCGTAGCACATCCGGATGACGAGACGCTGTGGGCGGGCGGTTTGATGCTGATGCATCCGGAGGCGAAGTGGACGGTGGTGACAATATGCAGAAAGAGCGACGCGGAACGCGCGGCGAAGTTTTTCAACGCGATGGAGGAATTTAACGCAGCCGGTTATATGGGAGACATGGACGACGGTCCTGAGCAGAATCCTTTGGATAACGGGGAGGTCCAACGGACGATAATGGGGCTGCTTCCTCTCGACAGATTCGATGTGGTTATTACGCACAGCACGTTCGGTGAGTATACGCGGCATTTAAGGCATGAAGAAACGGCGCAAGCGGTAATGAGGCTGCGGAGAGCAGAGGAACTGAGCGCGGGGCAAGTTTGGTCTTTTGCGTACGAAGACGGGGGTCAAAAGTATCTTCCGCGGGCTGATAAGGGGGCCGATTTGCAGATAGGACTGCCGGAGGGTATATGGCAGAGGAAATATGATATTATTACCAAGATTTACGGTTTCAGCGAGGACAGCTTCGAGGCAAAGACGACACCCCGGCTGGAGGCGTTTTGGCGTTTCGGGTCTGCTGGTCAAGCATAGAGAAAGGGTCTGAAAATGAAAGTTTTGCTTTTGTATGATTATCCCCCTTCGCCTGCGGGGCTTGCCACCCAAGGGCAACTGTTACACAAAGGACTCGAAGAGATGGGGATTGAGGTTTTCTCTGTTAATTTCGAATCGGCGCAGGAAAAAGAGTGGTATTACCGGTGGTTTGCACCTGATATTGTTGTAGGCGTCGGCTACTGGGGACATACATCTCATTTAGTTCTTCACCCGCAAAGATATGGGATAACGGCGATACCGTGGCTTGTAGCTGACGGTTATATGGCGAATTACGGCGAAATACTCGACAGCTTACCTTTAATACTGGTGACTTCCAACTGGGTGAAGAAAATATATATGCGTGATGGCCTTAGCGGAAATAATATTGAAGTCTTACGTGTTGGATGTGATACGGATGCTTTTGTGCCCCGTGACAAGAAAGACCCTAAGGTTGTCGCTGTTCGTGAGGCCTTAGGTGTCTCAGACGACCAGATAATGATTTTAACTATCGGCGGGGACGCTGCGTCCAAAGGCGCGCAGGAAGTTATGCAGGCGCTGGCAATAAACGACCCAGAGGCGCCGGACTGGAAGTATGTCTGCAAGGTTTGGCCCCAGCCTCGAACTGAACAACAGAATCTGGTAGATATGCAACTGGCCACACATTTAGGAATAGAAAAAAATGTAGTTTATACCGCCAGCAGAGTTTCCCGGAACTTTATGCCTTATTTATTAGCGGCGTGTGATATTTATGCTGCACCATCCCGTTTGGAGGGTTTTGGAATGATTCAGGTAGAAGCAAACTCATGTGAAAAACCGGTAATAGGCATAAAGGCAATGGGGATGCTGGACACGCTGGTGCACGGCAAGACAGCTTTTTTAGCTGAAGTTGCCCAGGAAGTTCGACTTCGAGAGGCGATTCTCGGAGATGAATCCGGCTACGAAACAGGTCACAAGTACAGCTTCAAAAGGCCGAGGATAGTAGATTACCGGGCGAGCGTTCATGATATTGCTAATTACCTTATGGATTTGATGAAAGATGCCGGCCTGAGAGAGAAAATGGGAAAGGAAGGAAGAAAACGAGTTGTTGAACATTTTGACTATCGAGTTATAGCGAAGAAATTTATCAACATCGTTTCAAAGCGTTTAGGCATATCATAATATGGATAAACAGCAAAAAGAGTTGATAACTAAAGCCAAACAAGCTGCTTTGGAAGTGCTGCTTTACAACAATCATGGTGCTTATCGAAATTTACCCAGAACCGCCGGCTGGGGATATCCGGAGCCGTACACGAGAGATTTAATGATATGCTCGCTCGGCATACTAACCACAGATAATAAGAGACTACTTAAATCGCTGCGAAGAGTTCTGGAGATGCTGGCAAAGAATCAATCCGAATTAGGCCATATACCGTCTTTGGTTCATGACCCGCAGGACAGAGGTTCAAGCGA
>CAYYFT010000084.1:0-6337 GCA_964471015.1 uncultured Pirellulales bacterium
GATGCGCAGCAAATGTATCTTCATTCACGATAAAAACATGGGTGGTCATTCATTCCCTTTTACTTTTTCTTAAATAGGAAAATGTACTCATGCTTGAATATGTAAAATCCTCCGACAAGCGCACGATACCTCCACAACTCCTTTTGATTTCGCTTGCCGAGAGTCTCCTCAAAATTCTTGACGATAATACTCTTTAAAGAGAACCCCTTTTTCAAAATCTCGCGCATTGTCAAAAACCCTAGGGGTATCCACTCGCCTTTAGAATATTTGTCACCAATTACGAGTGCAAAGTATCGGTGTCGGTCTAAAAATTCTGAGGAGCGAACAGCAATCTGGGTCATCTTTTCAAGGAAATCGTCAACAGAGCGAGCATTACATAAATCCCTCGGGTCCTTACTGAACTTAATGATATCAAAATACGGGGGGTGCATAATTAAAAGTTGCACAGATTTCTGACCGTAACTATCTAAAACTGCCTGGTAGTTTATTTCAGTACTGTTCCCAACCATCGCTTCATTAACAGTATTAAATTTGTTCGGTTCGGACTTCACAAAATCGTTTGCAATTTCCACGTTCTTTTTTTGAAGCTCTATGCCAATAGAATTCCTTCCTAGTCTTTGCGCTTCAATCAAGGTTGTGCCACAACCAACAAAAGGATCTAAAACCCATTCTCCCTTTTTTGTGTATCTCTTTATCATTTGATTTGGGATTTGAGGAATAAAATTACCCCAATAATCTGCCCTATGAACACCAGATGAATCACGCTTATCTAATATCCACAGACTATCTGTGATAATGTCAGAATATTCTTTCCAACGGTTGATATTGATATCGTTAATTTTATTAGTCCTTGTCTCATCTATAGCTTTAGCTAATCGGTTTAGATAGTATCTACATCGCTCTAAAGTTTGTGCTTCAACTATCTGGTTTAATTCGTTAAATAAATATTGTTGACCTAATGTAATAGTGTCCCCGTTTGTAGTAATATTAAACAGAATTTTTCCGTCCCTGCCAAAATCCTTCAATTGGTTTTCAAAGTCAAATACCGACTCTCGAAGCTTTGCGATAGGCTTTTCTTTTGCTATATCTTGTATCCTTTTTAGCAACTCTACTTTATTAAAGATCATTGTTCTGTTAGAGGAGGTCAGGTGTGATTCCGGAAATAAAGTTTTTGCCTTTTGATTTGATCCCATATCTTTCCTTGCGCAATTTCAGATAGCTATCCTCACGGAATATAATAATCCCAACCTTAATTCCTGTCAAAAAAGAATTCTGCCAGCTCTGATTTCCTCCTTCTGTATTCACACTACCCAAAACCGCAATCCCCGTCAAAGTAAATTCGTCCCGTTTATCCTGAGCATAGTCGAAGGATTCGTGCTTCGTATTTTCTTCTGTCTCTTGTTTTCCGTCTTCTGTCCTCGGTCTTCTCGCATCGAGTATCCAGTATCCAATTACCAGTTACCATTCACCAATCACAAAATCTTTGAATATTTTCAAACGTTTCTATATAGTTTTTGAACGTTTCTATACTTTTTTCGAACGTTTCTACACAGTTTTCAAACGTTTTTGAATATTTTCGAACGTTTGCTCATAAACCCCTGTCTCGCCGAAGCCCTGGCGAAGGCGGACGTGCATCTGATACGAAAATCTGCGCTTTTGATTGAAAATATCGCGCAAAATTTACCGCACACCAGCCGACAAACTCTTGTCCAAACCCGCAAAATCCTGATAATACCTAAGTTATGCCCGAAAAAGACGACAAGTATCGCATCTTCATAAGCGCCGCTGAGCCGAGTGCCGACGCCCACTGTGCCTCTCTCGTAACAAGCTTAAAACAAAGCACTTACAATATTGAATTCGTCGGCGTAGGCGGCCCAAAAATGGCCGCCGCTGGCTGCAAACTCCTTGAAACTACCATCACCAAAGCTGCAATGATTTACAATGCCTTCAGCCACATCGGCTATTATTACAAACTCATAAGACGCATAAGTCGTTTCCTGAAAAGCAATAAAGTCGATTTGGTCATCGTCTGCGACTCCCCCGCCTTCAACTTCCACATCGCCAAAGCCGCAAAAAAAGCAAACATTAAAACCCTTTTCTACGTCGCCCCTCAATTATGGAGCTGGGCCGGCTGGCGCATCCATAAACTGCGAAAATACTGCGATAAACTCTGCTGCATACTACCTTTCGAGCAGAACTGGTTCAGCCAAAAAGGCCTCGATGCCGCCTTTGTGGGCAATCCTATGCTCGATGAATTAAATCCCCCTCTGGCCCGTTACAAAAGAAAATACGCCGATTTTAAGCCCGAAAACGCCCATTTTGCCATTATGCCCGGCTCGCGAGCCGCTGAGATAGATACGCTCTGGCTCCCGATGCAGCAGATAGCAACCCGCTTGAAGCGAAAATACCCTAACACCACTTTCACCACCGTAGCCGTGGACGCCGAGAGACAAAAAACCCTTAAAGCCGCTCAAATCCCAGGTTTTGAGTGCAAATACACCATCGGCTCAGTTGCTGAAACTGCTCGCACTGTCGATTTTTCAATTGTGGCCAGTGGCAGTGCCACCTTGCAAATAGCAGCGGCAGGTTGTCCTATGGTGATAATGTACCAATCCAGCAGAATCCTCTGGCATCTGTTGGGGCGATGGCTGTTGAAAACAAAATACCTCTCCCTGGTCAATATCCTGGCAAATAAAGAATTAATACCGGAATTTATGCCGTATTTCGGCTCGATTAGACCTGTTTTGGAAGCAATAGAACTGCTTTTAGAAGATAGCGATAAACTGGCTCAAACCAGCGAGGAACTTGTCCAATTGGCTGAACCGTTGACTGAGAAAAAAGCCTGCAGGGAAGTCGCAGAAATAGTTGTCGAAATGCTACGCTGAGCATTGGCAGGAAATCGTAAAACGGCTTCAAAGTGGGTAACGGCGCAGGTAGAGAGCCAAACGTTCGAAAACGTTCAACAACTATACAGAAATATTCAAAAACCTAGTGAAAACATTCGAAAACTGACACGAAATATTCAAGAACTGATGCAAAATCTTCAAAAATAAGCAAAGAATTTGCAGTTTTTAGTTCGCTGTTCATAGAGAAAACAGACACTGTTTTTTATGGCAAAGACCGATACTTGAAGAAGTTCAATCAAACTTAGTAGTAGCAGTAGGTGTGGGGGGAGGGTGACAACTGCCGAAGGCGGAGTTTTGAGTTTTTAGTGTTGAGTTTTGAGTGGAGGAATTTCAGTAGGTGGTAATACCACCTAGCGCAAACTAGTTAAGCAACTAGGTATATTAGTATATGCGAATATACTAATATACCATTTAAGTGCTAATGATTTTAATGAGTTGGAGGTAAAGCGTATTTATCAAAAGTAGAACAGGTGCTAATGATTTTTTGGGGAGGGGTAAAAACTCTTTCGCGAAGAGGAGGCAGTATTTAAAGCATGCCCAGAGGATAAGCTTCGAACAACGCCGAAAAGAAAAGGGGAAAAAGGTTGTGGGGGATTAGAAAAGAATGTAGGATATGGGTCCCCTGTTCCTGGCCCCCGGCCTAAGACGTGCTGGGGCAGGCGAGAGAGCATCGCTCGGGGATCTACGCCCGCCATAAAAACGGCGAGGTAAACTGCGCTACGAGGGTAAAATTTGGTGAGCACCTAGGGCATGCCCGCAGGGCATGCTTCGCACAACGGCGGAGAAAAAACATCGCGGGGTTAATTTTTTCATATTTGGTTGATGGGAATTACATTCCTTGACAAAACGATAAGAATGGTAGAAAATGGGGAAGGATTTACGCAATATAGATGGATGTTTAAGTGAGTCATAGACTGTTTATCCCATGAAGACATAGGTAAGCGCAAAGATTGCAAATAGGAGAATAGCCATGTCCAGCAAATCATTTAATGTTTCAGTAGAACCGTCTGTACTTGAATGGGCAAGAGAAAGTATTGGGATGAGTATAGATGCGGTAGTCAAAAAGATAAAAGGGATAACGATAAACACCATAAAGGAATGGGAGAAAAAAGATGGTGCTATAAAACCTACCTTCGCTCAGATTGAAGAGTTATCGAATATCTACAAGAGACCTCTAAGTGCGTTTTTATTACCTGCTCCACCCAAGGAACCTCCCTTCCCCAAGGACTTTCGGAAACGTCCATCCGCGGAGAAACAATCGCTCAATCCTAAAACATATTTAGCTATCCGAAAAGCCAGACGTTTTCAATACTCCGCTATTGAGCTAATTAAAGAGTTAGGTGAAGAGAGTAAGAAACTATCCATAAAGGCAAATCTATCAGACGATCCGGAAACGCTGGCAGAAAAGGTAAGAATACAGTTTGGAATTAAGGAATTTCCCCGTTCCACCTCTTTTACTAAAGAAATCGCTTTAGAGAAGTGGATAAAAATATTAGAAAACAACGGGATATTAGTATTTCAGATTAGCATTACAAAGAATAAAGAAATAGGAGGATTTTCTCTGATTGATGAATATGTCCCGGTGATTATCCTGAGAAGGTCTGACGAGACATCAGCCAAGATTTTTACGCTTTTCCATGAGTTGGCTCATTTACTCTTACGGGAGGGCGGTATCTGTGATTTGGAGGAATCTGATATATCACACGAAAAATTCTGCAACCACTTTGCCGGTGCATTTCTGGTACCGAAAGACAAGTTATTAAATCACTCTATTGTCAAAGCAAACGCGAAAACAAGAGAATGGCCAGAGAATCTTCTGAGAGGTATTGCGCGAGGTTTCAATGTTAGCACAGAAGTTATCTTAAGGCGATTGTTGATATTAGGTTTGACCACTAAGAACTATTACCTCAAAAAACACAGGGAATGGAAAAGTAAATATAAAGAACCATTTGGCAGGAAGGACAAAAAAACCGAAATCAAGATTTGCCTCCAAGAGCGAGGTAAAAAATATACTTCTATGGTTTTTGACGCTTATGAACGCAAGAAGATCGATGAGATGAGGGTGGCTGATTATCTGGGCGTAACATCTGATAAGATACCCAAAGTTAAAGAGGCGATATAAGTTATGAAACTTCCCTTTGGGGATAGTTATGTTGTTGATAACAATGTTTTGATAACCTTAATGGCGCATCATCCTAAGGATAAACCAGCCTACCAGGCCATTTGGGATGAAATAGAGTCCCTTATTAAACAGAAAAAAATCTTTTCAACAATGGTTGTGTATGAAGAAATGATGAGATATTTGGGTAAAGACGACCGACTAAAGAAATGGGCAATATCACATAAAAAACGCTTCTTTATTTCGCCTGACGGAGAAACATGGCAACTTGCACAGGGTATTGCAAAAAAGTTTCCCGATCTTCTGGACAAGAAGAAACTACAAACAGGCGAACCTGATGCCGACCCTTTCTTGATTGCTTTGGCCAAATCAGAAGGTGCTACTATCATTACGCAAGAAAGAAAAGATCTTCCTAATAGAATACCAGCGGTTGCTTCGCATTATAAGGTTAGGTCCATAGACCTTTATGAGTTTTTTGAAGAGTGTAAATTAAAATTTGTTAAAGAACAATAAGCTATACAACTAAAAATTTGACAACAAAAAGTAAAAGCTAAAGCGATATAAGACAAACCCGTTTGTTCCGCAGACTTGATTGAAGTTACATTTAAGAAGATAGTCAAAGGCAAATATCCAGCGGAGCGGAAGTTCTATGACCTGATTCCGCCATTATTAGAGAAGAAATATCTTAAGACGATTTACAACTGCCATTTGTGTGCGGGGACGGGTGAACAAACCTACAAAAGCGCTTATTTGTAAATCCGAGATTGGCTCTGGGGAAAAATACTCTTGTCGAAATGAGGATTTTGCTGTATGATTTTTGCTTCGTTTTGCTAACAAAGATATATTAGAGTCTATAACAAAACCTAAAATGAGTTTAACCTGCCTGATACAGGTTAATAAAGACATCTGGATTCCCGCTTTCGCGGGAATGACAGAAAACAACGGGCGGTTTTGTTATAAGCTCTTAGAGACCCTTATTTAGGAAGGTAACAATGAATGTATCTGTAAAAAATCCGGGTCTATCCGAACTCGATGAGCTCTGTATTCAAACAATCCGGTTTCTGTCCATTGATGCGGTGCAGAAGGCCAACTCCGGCCATCCGGGTATGCCGATGGGAATGGCGCCGGCGGCATACGTTCTCTGGACGAAACACCTCCGTCATAATCCGGCTAATCCACAATGGGCAACAAGAGACCGGTTTGTCCTTTCAGCGGGGCACGGCAGTATGCTATTGTATTCACTGCTGCATTTGACCGGCTATCCCCTGAGCCTGGAAGAGCTGAAGAATTTCCGACAATGGCAAAGTAAAAC
>CAYYFT010000085.1:0-6277 GCA_964471015.1 uncultured Pirellulales bacterium
TCGAATACAGGCAAATACCACCCGGCGTGTGGCCGGGGGTATGAAGGACGTCCAGATTTATACCAGCCTCTTCGATTGCATTTGACTCTTCGATAAGAAAATCAGCGGATTCGACGCTGAACGGTTGCTTCATGAAGGCGAGCATATTACTATTTGTTTCCGTGAGCATTTCGGCATCGAGCTTATGGATATAGACCTTTATGTCGGGGAACCGGCTTCGCAATGCGGCCAAGCCGATAATATGGTCTGCGTGGCCGTGAGTGAGAACCACAGCAACCGGATTTAGTTTATGCCGTTGGAGAAAATTGACAAGCTCACCGGCCTCAAGACCTGTATCAATAATCAGGCAGTCTTTGGCTGCTTCATTTTCGCGCAGGATATAGCAGTTTGTTTGATACGCGCCGAGAATTAAACGGTCGATTTTCATTTAACTGTTCTCCTAAAGACTGGGCAGGTTAGCAGAAATGATATTGGGAGTCAATAACTCCTGGATTTTGGTTGATGGCTGCTGGTTTTATCGTCCGGAGACGTTCAGTAACTTAGTATGCTTTCTAAGCATTCTGAAGAACACATATTGTACCAGTGCAATAGTGAACAGCACCAGCCACATTGGGTCCAATTCCAGCGAACTGGTGGTAAGAAGCGAGGCGGTCTCCTCCATCGAAACAAAATAAACAACGATGAGTAAGAGTGTGGAGTGCTCGCGTTTGAGAACGGTTCGGATGGAAAAGGGTAAAGCCGGACGTTTCCAAGAACTGAACTTTGGAATGAAAGCAGGGGTTTTTTCGGCCCAGTCGGTAAACTCGCTGCCAAACCTGCGCTGCAAGAACTGTTCCTCGGCGAAAATAATTCGCTCATAGTAAAGCCAGAAAGCCAGCAGCAAAATAACACTCAGCCACCAGAGACATGGAAACAACGAGACCCCAAGCCATACCAGGAGATTACCAAGATAAATAGGATGTCTGACCACAGAATACATACCGGTAGTATTAAGGACCTCGGCTTTTTGCTTTTTGCTATTGCGCCCGGATGTTCCTTTCGGTGCATGCCCAACCGTTGCGATACGAATGGCCAGACCCGACAGCGATATAGCCAGGCACAACACCTCCCAGAGTTGGTCGAGCGTGTGGCTGGCGTAAGGCTTATAGTTTCGCAAAGCAAGCAGAATAACCCCGAAGCAGATGATTGGAAGATAACTTCTTCGGGTGAAAAGCCAGTTCCCCACTTTTTCAAAATGCGCTATCACTTTAATACCACACTCCTACATATAAAAACCGAGATTCATCCAAGATACACCGCAGCTATATCATCCGATGGTATCTCGGGAAATACCATACCGATAGAAAAGGGCTTGGCAAGCTTTTTTTGAAGGTTGAATTAGAGAGACTTTATGGTCAGTTGCGTTTGGACTTGACTGGTAGCTCTGAGTTTGCTATTGTGCCGGGCCTATGCAGTCTTACAGCTTAGGTTCATCCGGACTTGTCGGAGCCGGTACCTGCTGCCGCAATTGCTCGGATTTAGCCGGTGAGCCGATAAATTTTTGTATAGCAGTAATTAAAATTCGAACTTTGATTTACGGTAAATTGCTCATCTTGCCGATTAAAATTAGGTGACGTAAGAGACAATTTCACAATGTCCCTTGATATTTTGGGGCTAAAACTATGGTCGAGTTTTTACGGCAAAAAAAGGCGCACGAACTTTTCAAAAGGTATAAAGGCAATCCGATATTAACGCCGGGAAACTGGCCTTATCCGACAAATGCAGTCTTTAATCCCGCAGCAGTTAAGTTAAATACAGAGATACTGCTGTTGGTTCGCGTTGAGGATATGCGCGGCTTCTCACATTTTACGGTGGCACGCAGCGCCGATGGATTAACGAACTGGGAAATTGACCCTGCACCAACTATGGAGGCCGACCAAAGTTCGCGGGAGGAAAAGTGGGGACTGGAGGACCCTCGTATTGTTTGGCTCGAAGAGCAGAAGCAGTTTGGCATTACATATACCTCTTTTAGCGAGGGCGGGCCTGTGGTTTCGCTGGCGATTACCAAAAATTTCAGAACCTTTGCCCGTCTTGGTGCCCTTTTGCCCCCGGAAGATAAAGACGCCTGTTTGCTTCCTCACAGAATCAAAGGACGATTTGCATTAATTCATAGGCCGATTGTCCGCGGTGAAGCACATATGTGGATTAGTTTTTCTCCAGACTTGAAGCACTGGGGCGACCATAGACTGCTGATTCCAACACGGTCGGCTTACTGGGATTGTCATAGGGTCGGCTTGGCTTGCCAGCCCATAGAAACACAACAAGGCTGGCTGATATTCTATCACGGCGTACGTGTTACCTCAGCAGGTGCAATATACCGTGTCGGACTGGCTCTTTTGGATTTGGAAGAGCCGTGGAGGGTTCTGCGGAGAAGCGATGAATGGGTTTTAGGGCCACGGGAGTTTTATGAGCGGGTTGGTGATGTCGGTGACGTCATATTCCCTTCCGGAGCCATTGTTTACAAAGAAACCAATCAGCTTAGTCTCTATTATGGCGCTGCTGACTGCACCGTCGCTGTCGCAACAGCCGGTTTAAGCGATGTTCTTGACTATATTATGTCCTGTCCGGAAGTGGAGGAATAATCCTTTTGCTGCTCTGCGTGGTAACGGCTACTCTACCTCGCAGCCGTTATGCTTTTGGGAAGCAGAGACAAATTTATCGTGGTGTAGCATCCGGCAGGCCGCCATCCACAGGAATTGTCGCACCGGTTGTTGGTGTCTGACGCGTGGCAAAGAACAGCACCGCATTTGCCACATCCCTGCCTGTGACGCTCGTCTTAAGCAGGTTTCGGTTGTGATAATACTCCCGTAGCTGCTTTTCATCCATTCCTCTGGCCTTCATTCGTTCGGCTCCGATGGTCTCCCACAGCCCTGATTTGTATTTACCTTCCGAGAATACTGCGTCAGGCGCAACCATATTCACGCGAACATCATACTGGGCAAATTCAAGACTGGCAATGCGTCCCAATTGATGGCAGGCGGCTTTGGTTGTGCTGTAGGCTCCGAAGCCGGCGCTTGGAGATGGAACGTTCTTGGTGGACATAATGATGATGTCCCCTCCTGCTGCCTGTTTAATAAATCGACGGCCAGCTTCGGCAAGTGTCAGGAGCGTGCCTTCCACGTTTACCTTTTCCAGTCTGCGGAACTCTTCGATATCCATTTCTATCAAAGTTGAGACCAGTGCGATGCCGGCATTTAGAACTACGATGTTGATTCTGCCCCAGGTGTCTATGACTGATTGAAAACCCTTTGTTATAGATTTTTTGTCGGTAACATCGAGCCCAATGCCGATTACCCTCTCAGGTGCTTGTTTTTTCAAATCTGCTGTAAAATCGTCGAGTCTTTGACCGGGCAGGTCGCTTACTGCTACGCGGCAGCCATTTTCCAGTAGTGCCTGCGCCACAGCATAGCCGATGGCACCGGCGGCACCGGTTATCAGTGCGACTTTGTCTTTCAGTGGGAGTGATTTTTCGTTCATTATTTGGCTTTTTGTTCCTCGGCTTTGAGGGTTTCGTATAATTTCAAAGCTTCTTTCGGTTTTAAGTTTTCGTGCACAACCTTGCGGACCACCTGCATCATTGCCTTGGGGGCATCGCTTTGGAATATGTTTCTTCCCATATCAACGCCTGCAGCGCCCTGCTGGATGGCGTTGTAGGCCATCGTCAGGGCGTCCAGTTCAGGGATTTTTTTGCCGCCGGCCATAACAATCGGCACCGGGCACGAAGCGGTAACCGTCTCGAATCCTTCCTCTACATAGTAGGTCTTTATGAACTGGGCGCCAAGCTCGGCGCACATACGGCAGGCCAGGCGGAAATACTTGGCATCGCGTACCATATCTTTGCCCACCGCTGTTACTGCCATAGTGGGAATACCAAAACGGATTCCCATATCTACCAGACGGGTCATATTATGAACAGAGCGGCTTTCGAACTGGCCGCCGATGAACACCTGCAGCGTAACCGCAGCGACGTTCATTCGAACTGCGTCCTCGATGTCAACGGCCAAATGTTCGTCCGAGAGTTCCTTGAGTATGCTGGGCCCTCCGCTGCATCGCATCACAATTGGTTTGGTCAGCCAGGGCGGCACCGTAGTTCGCAGAATTCCGCGAGTCAGCATTACAGCATCAGCATAAGGCATCAGCGGCACAATATTCAGGTCTATTCGCTCCAGCCCGGTGGTAGGCCCCTGGAAGTACCCATGGTCGATTGCCAGCATTACCGTTCGGCCTGTGTCGGGACTGAATATCCGCGACAACCGGTTCTTCATTCCCCAATCTAAAGAGCTCGCTCCCTTAAGGAAAAAACCCCGCCTCTCCATAGGAACATCTTCATAAAACTTTTTCGCCTGCTTTACAGCATCAGTGTCAGCCATATTATTATCCTTTCTTTTATCCCGGCTCGGACGTTTCGCTATTTATAAGATGCGCAAAACCAAGCTGCTGTTGTGTAAATTTTGTTATTTTTTCCTACTTTGTCAAAAAACAATATACCTAAAACCTGTTTTTTTGCAAGGCTGGGCCTGAATCCGAAGCGAGGTATTGAGTAATATTGAGTAATTATGACAAAGTGGCTTTTTTGCTCTTGCGCAGCCCTTAGGTGGAAACATTTGGGAAGTGGCGGCTGCAATGGGCATTTTTTTGGAAAATTTTGTCTCCAGCGTGTTTTTTAGTGTTTATAAGAGCTTGTGGTAAAAGAAGTTATGTGTGTCAGGTGCCCCAATCAATTTTTTTTTGAAATTTGACAACATTTCTCTTGACGAGAAAATAGGTAATTTGGTAAAATCATAATTGGAAAATGAGATTAATTTCCTGGTTTTAACAGGTCTTCCGTAAGAAGGAGGAGGACAGACTCAATTTGTAAAAATCGTGTGAGACAAGCATATGTATATGGTGACGGTCGTCTGGTGTGGTACCAGGCGAATCCACACCCGGCACGGTGTATGGATGCGTGTCAACAATCACGATAAGCTGAATTTTTGGTGTGTAGCCAAAAAGGAAGGGTAATTTTTGAAAAGAAGAAGGAGGAGTAAATTATGTGTAAAAAGTTAATATTTTCTGCCTTTGTACTGGCTATGGTTATGTTGGCTGTGCCAGCGTCGGCCCAGATGACGTATCCGGAAAACGTTATCCTGAAGGTTGACATCGACGCTTTTGAGGCGGCAGATACGCAAACCGATTGGACGAGCTGGGAGATGCCCAACTATTGGGGTTCATATGGTCCGGTTGTCAAGAATTTCGGCTACAACCCGAGCGAGTGCGCGTACAACAGTAAGCCGATGGTGAAGATTAGCGCTTTCAAGGGAGGTACCACCGGCGGCGGTCAGTTTGGTGGGTCGCGCAAGCGTTATGACGGATCTGATATGAGTCTTGGCAAGGTGCACGATGACCTCGCCTATCTTCCATATTCTGAGCTCGGCGGCTTGGGGTATGACTACATGGAGTTCTGGTTCAACTTCGGCCCGGCTTGCGCCTATGAGACGCGTGAGTACACTTTCTGGACCTACGATACGGCCTTCCAATATGCAGGTGAGCTCCCAAATAGCAGATGGGCAGCTTGGAGTCTGACGAACCCAGCGGAATGGCTCGCCGACTATCTAGTCGACCCGAACGGCTACGCCCCCGGCTATATGCCTGCAGCCCTGCAAGACCTGCTTCTCGGCAGATCTCTCGAAAATGGTATCCCTCCTGATCAGTCTGAGTTCGATGGTGTTACTGCCATGACCTATTCGGCCAGCTTTGAAGTGACCCTCGACGAAAACGGTCAGGCCACGATCTACGGGTGGTCCGACTTGACTGACTGGACGGGCAGCCACCACATGCCTATTAACGGCTTCGCAATCGGTGTTCCTGAGCCGGCAACAGTAGCATTGTTAGGTTTGGGTGGATTGGCTCTTCTGCGTCGCAGGAGACGTTAATTCATAGCTAAGTAGTAAATTATGCGCCAACGCGGTTCTTCAGAACCGCGGGGCGCATTTTTTTTGCGCAGTCTTATTGACACGGCCCCGGCCGTCCTGAGCCGGCTTTTGAGGCCGAGGGAGGCATGGCTACAATATACTCTGTTAGCCCTGTTCCCCCAACTTAACGCCGATGGCATCCTGCAATCCTGTAAGGGATGGCCAGGTCCATTACCTGTTTTGACCGGCGGCGAATAAAAGGGTAAAAAAAGCCAGATTCCATAACAACAGAATCTGGCTTCGGAGGAGGGTGATGAAAAGCAATAGGATAATGACCCTAAACTCCA
>CAYYFT010000086.1:0-6162 GCA_964471015.1 uncultured Pirellulales bacterium
GCATATCCAAGCTTTCCTGGCGAATAAGTCTGCAAACCTCATACCCATTTATCTTTGGCAGCATAATATCGAGAATAATAAGGTCGGGCTTTTCGTTAAGAGCAGTATTGAGTCCGTCCTCCCCATCGGCTGCCGTCAGCACATGATAGCCTTTGAACTCGAAGTTATCCTTCAAACCCCGGAGCATAGCAGGGTCGTCTTCAATTATCAGTATTGTTTCCATTGGTTTCAGGCCTTTCAAACCTGTAGCCCGTCAACTCCCTGGTATGAATATATATTGGCGTGTTCGGATCCGGTTCAATTTTACTTCGTAGAGCATTAACAAGATTGTCGACATCCCGTACAGTTATAAAGTGACTATGGCCCCACACGCTGCTAAGTATCTCATCCTTCGCAAGGGTATCTCCAGACCTCCTAAGAAACAAATGCAACAATTTAAATTCCTCCGGTGTAAGCATAACATCCTTTCCACTACGTACAAAGGTGCCATC
Source organism: uncultured Pirellulales bacterium (assembly GCA_964471015.1). Classification (GTDB taxonomy): domain Bacteria; phylum Planctomycetota; class Phycisphaerae; order Sedimentisphaerales; family Anaerobacaceae; genus CAYYFT01. Next base: position 492 of record CAYYFT010000086.1, read on the forward strand.
GACGATATTCAGAAGACAATCACCAAATTCATATACCGGTGGTTCCTCATCTTTTCGGCGTCGCCGTAAGGCCTCGGCCCGAGCCATTAATACTTTGATACTGAATGGTTTGGTGACATAGTCATCGGCTCCGAGATTCAGTCCTAATACAATATCTTTTTCCTGGTCTTTGGCAGTTAGCATTATTATAGGTATATCAAGATTTTTCTTTCGGAGGAGGCTGCATACCTCATACCCATTTATTTTCGGCAGCATAATATCGAGAATTATAAGGTCTGGTTTTTCAGTTATCGCAGTTTTGATGCCCATTTCACCATCTGTAGCAGTTTTGACCTGGTAACCCTTTGACTCAAAGTTGTCTTTTAGGCCGCGCAGCATGGTCAGATTATCTTCAACAATCAGCACATTTTTCATTGTTCAACCTCTTCATCAATGGTGTTTTCTAATGGCTTAGCCGTTAACCTTATGGTGAAGGTAGTTCCTTTGCCGGGCTCACTATCAACGGAAATAGTGCCTTTGTGGGCATCAACGATAAATTTGACAATAGATAGGCCCAGGCCTGTACCTTCAGCCCGACGGGAAAGAGAGGTATCAGTCTGGTAGAACCTGTCGAATATTTTTCTTACCTGCCTTCGGTTCATGCCAATACCATTATCCTTAACTGAGAAACAAACCGAATTGTTTTCGGACAACACTTTCAATTCGATGTTCTTATCATCATAAGAATATTTGTAGGAATTATCAAGCAAATTGACGACGGCCGTAACCATTATATCGTGGTCGGCAAATACATCCGGCAAATTGTCGGCTATTTGCAATTTGAAATCACACCTTCCAGCGTTAAATTTAGTCTTTATGGCTTCAGCAGCATCGCGTGCGATATCCGCGGGACACGTCCAAGCCATTGCGAAAGTTTGCTTGTTCCTCTCCATCCTTGAAAAGGTCAGGAAGTTATCAACCAACCTTGTCAACCTTTCATTCTCCTTTGAAACCAACTGGAAATATTCTGTGGCCTGCTGCTGCCCCTTATAATTGCCCTCAAGCAATGTATCGACAAGCAAACGTATTGAGGCCAAAGGAGTTTTCAATTCGTGCGAAACCGTCGCTATAAAATCGTTTTTGAGCCTGCTAAGCTTTATCTGTTTTCTAACTGCCTGTGCAGCAAACCCTCCCGCAAGCAGAATCAATACGATAACAAGCACACCTGTCCAAATATAAATAGTAACCTGCTGGCTCGCTGCCTTCTCAAAGACGTCACCGGCTTTGAACGACAACTCAATTTTCCACCCTGGAAAATCCTCTCCAATAGCAGCCGTTACAAAAGGTTCATCATCAACTTCATCAGCACCAGCTACAAATCTGCCGGATTCATCCACTACTCTGTAGGCCACGTCGGAGTCCCTGAAACCCGATTCAAAGTTAGCGAAAATCGATGCGAGATTCTCTGTGGATAATAGAGCCAGTATGCTTGTTCCGCCGGTCTTGTGATAAATACCATATAGAGTTTCGCCTACAAGCGGCAGATATTGAGGTTTATCCTCTTTTACATTTTCGAGTGTGTGCGCTTGCGGAAAGCTTTCAGATGCCCGAATAGACAATTCCTCAGCTGCAACCAACCGTTCAAAATCAGACAATTTAAGATATTTCTCATCATCAAGTGCGGTTCTTTGGCGTGCTATCACAGCAATGGCCTGAGCAAGGAACAGGTTATGGTCGGCTGGTAATGCAAATCCTGCATCGTTCACTGAATAAACCATCGAAGCTAACTTTTCAAATGTCTGCTCAAATAACACACTATATTCAGCATTATCCTGCGTTAAATTCAGCAATAATAGTCGTGCGTTCCCAATAAGAACCAAAATGTTCGGCCCGGCTGTTTTTTCCAAAGGACTAAAAGCAACCTGCTTACACTCCGCAATAGCTTCATCCAGTCTTTCAAGTTTTGCTAAACATCTGCTTTTCCCGATGAGACCAGCCAGATGAACGCCATCGTCACCATACATCGCCTTGCTGCCATAAATCTCTGCAGCCTGGGAGAATTTATGTTCAACAAACTCAAGTTGCCAGGCGTCCTTAAAATCTTTTGAAAAATCAACACTACTGCCCATTTCAAAAGATAACAAAGGATAGATACGCTGCCCCTTAGTACTATATATAACCAAGCCAGCGAAATTATTCTGCCCTACTGCAAAAAATTTGTTGCGATAAGGATGTACCTGGATTTCCTTGTCATCCAACAACTCGTAATACTTGGACAATCTTATATCGGTCTGATGAAGTGTTTTTCCCAATTGTTCTTTGTAAACAGTAATGAGCTTTTGGCGGACCGCGAGTCTCTCATTACTTACGACCTGACTAATAAACCATAATAATCCAACGGTGGGCAGTATAACCGCTACTGCGAGCAGCAATACCACCCACCGCATTTGACTAGGGCCACCATCTATCCTGGCTTTACCCTTCATAATACTATCTTTTTGCGCCCTCTTCATACAAGGCCATTATATCATTTTCCTTAAGGGCGTAGTTATATATTCTGACATCGTCAATAAGGCCGTCGAAGAACCTGTTCTTCCGCTCGGCATTCTCGCCGATAAGAACATCAAAGCCGTTTCTGGCAATACCCCACTTCCAGGATTTGGTGACATCGAGCTTGCCATCAACGTAAAGACGCACTTCCTTGTTGTTATAAACCATCACCACGTGATGCCATTCATTGGTGTTTACCATCGCCGAGCCATCCACCACTAATTTATTCCAATCATTGACGGATGCGTGGAATTTCCTCTGGCTGCCAAGCGTGGACAATCTCCAAGAACTATCGCCCTTTGTGACAATTGCGGTGTAGTCGTGCGGGACCGAGTGGATATTAACCCAACAGGCAATAGTAACCTGGCCGCCAATGTCGAACGCCTTATCGGCAATCTGGACAAAGTCGCCGTTGCCGTCCAACTCAATTGCACCGCCGATTTTACCCTTTGTCCATCTCGCGTCACCATTAAGAGTGCCATTGTGGTTGCCACCGCTGCTATCTTTGGCTATTTCTCCTTTGGTCTCATCAAACTTCCACCAGCCGACAAGGCCGGCCAACTCGGCATTTCCAAAGGCCTGGGGATTCTGCCAAGCATTATCATGTCCATCACTACAGCCAATTTTGCTGTCACGCTGTCCTCCATCGTCATCATCATTGATATGGACATCCCCGCCTATAGGCATCCCGACAAAAGGCTTCTTGCCTAAAGTTGCCCAGGGAAACTTTATTTCAGTTCGATATCCTTTTTCGGTTGTCACCATAACAAATTCGACATTTTCCATGCTGCCGTGTTCATTATGTATTCCCATTGTGGGATTAGTTCTATCCCAGTCAAAATGATATTGGGCGTCGTCATTATCGTATTGAGCTGATTTGCTGTTATCAGCATCGATATATACTTCTATGCAGTCATCAAACCACCATGCGTCTGAAACAGTTGAACCTGTGTTCAGCGTTCCCCGTTGAGTTGAACCTGTGTTCAGCGTTACCCATTGATTCGAGCTTGTGTCGTTGATAAGCACATCATCATTTACATCAACAAGCATATAGAGATTATTCTCATCCCACATTGCCCTAAAGCTGGCTGAAAGGTCTTCAGGCGATGAGGGCGGTGAATACATTACATTGGCAATTTTATACCTGGGTGCGGCGGCCCATACATCATCATCCTTGCCGTCAATGACCGGCGGTTTAGGCGTTTGGATAATAGTAGCGGCAATCCCCTGTCGCAATTTGTCGGCTCTGACTTTACCTTCAGCCTGCTCGACAATGCGTGCGATTTGTGAAGCCGGTCCAAACACCTCATTGAGAGGAGGTATCCCTGTTACGCCCGCGCTGAGAGCGAAGTTGTTAACCTGTTCATCAGTGCAAACTTCGACGGTCGTTCGGTCAGCAGCACGAGCAAGCTGCTCTATACTGGTGCTCAACTGGCTACGCCGTTCATCATTAAGAGACCCGATGTCAACTGCCGGACCAGCCATGCGAATGACTCCACCTATATTAACCAAGATTATTTTGCTTGTTGTAGGTGAGAGTCTGTTTACAGCATCGTTCAACGGTCCCGCAGTACAAATGCTCTTTTTGTGTTCGACTGCAGCAATAGAAGCATCGATTACGCTACGATTTAGCGAAAGTATAGTCGTATTTTTGACCTGGTCCATATAGCAGTAAATTTCCCTGTCGCCGCCCATACCTACTCGAAACTTCCCAGCATCGGCATCTATTGGACCAGCGGGCTTATCACCACTCATCGCATTTGCAGTTCCAAGCAGTGTGGCAAGAATCTGACGCGTCTGCTGGGGATTGTGACTTGTAATTGCCAAGCCAACACAACCAGGCAGAGCATCCCAACTTGCAGAGCTACTATCCGCAGGCATAATGAAAGCAGTAACCTGCTCAATATTCGCATAGATTTCACGCCCGATATCGAGGCCAGTAATATTTTGAATTTTTGTGCTTACTTTCTCAGCTTGGACACCATTGGCCTGATTCAATGCGAAGCTTGCAATGGCTATTGCCTCTGAAGGCACCGCTTCAAGTGCAGTCCGGCTTATATTGGGAGTCCGTATCATATCATATGCAAGACAGTGATGCCCATCTTTGAAAAATATATCGGCTTTATAGTTCAAGCCGCTGGGCTCAACAGAGCAAACCAAAATAAACTCATCAATATTGCCAAAATCAAAGATAGCGTTGGCCTGCAGGAGTTCCTGTGGGCTCTGCTCCATCTTAAGAACTTGTGCATAGACCTCATCGATATTAGCCCAGACAGTCAAAGCGTTGTCGTGTCTTGCCTTCTTGCTGATTTTTGCGAATGATTTGTTACTCGAGGCAAGAGTCGGCTCGGAAATCAACCCTTTATACTGCTTAACACACCACTGTAGCTGCTCGGGCGGCTGCGCTATCAGAATCACTTCATCATCGTATGCTACCGCCGCAGCATTTTGAATGTTCAGGGTCTGCATGCCTTGAATCGGTGCGCTTGCCGTCCCTGCCATACTTAATCCCATCATAATCAAGCCTCGCAATGCATCGCTTTTGCCGGGATACAACACAACAATACCGGGCGGGTTATTATTCTGTGTTATTCCGGTAACACCAACAGCCATACCTTTTATTTTCTTGAACTCGGCCATCATACTCGGATTCATAAAGGCAGCTATTATATCTCCAGGGGCCTTCCATGCTGTACCGGCATCTGCCGTATCACCGCCGCCCACAACAGCCAGCGGATTCTCAAAAGGGGTACCCTTGAGCATGGTAAGTATTGTCTCAATCTGCTCCCCCGGACTTCCAAGCTCCACATATATCAGAGTTTCCGGTGGCATCAACTCGGCCGGGTCGTGATTCATCAAATCAGCCAAAAATGGTCTCACCTTTTCAACAAGTTCAGTATGGTCGGCATATTCGGCTGTAAGCTTTCCGAATGCCGCCTTTGCCCCAGCATCATCTTTCTTTTTCAAATAGCACATACCTTGTCGATAAAGTGCCTGAGCCACACAATCTCGGGAGGCAGAGCTATCCTGAACTACCTGCTCATAAATTTTTATCGCTCCATCAATATCACCTTCAACCTCTTCGGCATATAGGCCCTCGCGCAGCATAACACTTGCAGTTCCAGCCCCTGCTACCGTGCTA
>CAYYFT010000087.1:0-6158 GCA_964471015.1 uncultured Pirellulales bacterium
TGTTCAGCGCCCTGTTCTATGTTGGGGATGTGTTAAGTTACTTAAGATTGATGGCACTTGGTATGGTTACCGCCGGTTTGGCAATGGCGGTAAACGTCATGGCAAAAATTGTGCTCGATATACCTTACGGTTTAGGCATTATAGCGATGATATTAGTGCTTGTCATCGGGCACGGCTTTAATCTGGCAATATCCGGCTTGAGCGCGTTTGTTCACACCTTGAGATTGCAGTATGTCGAATTTTTCCCGAAGTTTTTTGTTGGCGGCGGTAGAGCATTTGAACCACTGAGCAAAAAATATAAACACGTTTATATCAAAAGCAAAAACGCAGTATGAGATAGGAAAGGAGATTTAGCAATGGATTACGGATTGACATTGGCTTTGATTGGCGCAGGGATGGCGGCACTACTGGCTGGTATCGGTTCTGCAATTGGCATTGGTACTGCCGGCAGAAGTGCTACAGGCGTATTGAGCGAAAAACCGGAAAGATACGGGCAGATGTTTATTATGGTGGTTCTGCCCGGTACGCAGGGTTTTTACGGCTTTTTGGCGGCCTTTATCGTAATGCTTAAGCTCAATTTCTTTGGTGGAACAGGTGTGCCGGAACTAACTTTCATGCTTGGGTTGGAAGTGTTGATAGCGTGTTTGCCTATCGCTTTTGCCGGTCTGGTAAGCGCTATCTTCCAGGGCAGGGTTTGTTCAGGCGGTATTCTAATGGCTGCTAAAAAACCTGAGATGGCCTTTAAGGCTGGCGTTGTTTACGCGGTTATGGTTGAAATTTATGCCGTGCTCGGCTTGCTGGTAACAATACTTATTCTGCAATATGGTATTAGTTGGCCCGCAGTCGTCTAACGCAAAATAACCAGACAAAGTCAAACGGATAATCACTATGGATAATGCTGAGCAGGTTGTAGAAAAGATACTGGCTGATGCAAAAGCTGAGGCGGAGAAGATAAAAAAACAGGCCGAGGAGACCCAGGCCGCTGAGCAGGCAAAGCTTGATGAGCAGCTAAGCGAATACGAAAAGCAGACGGATATCATTGCTCAAAAGGCCGGCGAAGATAAAAAAGCACATCTGCTCGCAGCGGCAAGAATGGATATTGCAAAACAGCTCCTTGCAGAGAAAAGAAAAATTCTCGATGAGGTTTTTGCTCAGGCACGACAGCAGCTGGAAAACCTCTCGGACGAGCGATACCGCAAGCTAATGACTAAGTTGATGCTCGAAGCAGCCGAAACCGGCGACGAAGAGGTCATCATTGATAAAAAAGAAAAGCGAATCGACCAAAAGTTTATAAAGAACATCAATCAACAGCTTGGTTCTGGCCGCAAAGGTAACTTAAAATTGTCCGAGGACAGAGCCAATCTCAGTAGGGGCTTTATCTTAAAACGAGGCAAGATAAAAAACAACGTCTCGATTGAAGTATTGTTGGCCCAGGCGCGCAAAGAGTTGGAAATCGAGTTGGCTAAAGAATTATTCGGGAATTAAGCAATAAATGGTTGGAATTGCTGAACGAGCTATTCTGGATTTTTACACGTATCCGCCTATTGGTGGAGATGACTGGCGATACGCATTCCAGACGGCTCAGGTACGCACGCTCGAACTGCAGATGCTGACCAGAACCACCTTGTTGGATATGGCCAATGCGGAGAGTTTCGAGCAGGCTGTAGATTTACTGGCGGCCAGCGAATATGCCCTCCCGCATGCCGGTAGGAATTTTGTGGAAGTTGAAGATGCCTTGCGGCTTAGAAGGTCGGCAGTGAGAGAATTGTTCGAAGAATTGATGATTGATAAACCGATTGTAGAGCTGTTCAAAACGCGTGATGATTTTGCAAACCTGCGATTAGTTCTGCGGCGAACATTGACGGGAAGACCGTTGGGCGCCGATTACAGCAGCGAAGGCAACGTTTCGCTCGAAATCTTCGAGCAGGTCTTTGAAGAAGAAAACTATGAACTGTTCCCTGATTATATGGCCGAAGCGGTAGAGCGGACAGTTTTGGCTTACTATCAAAATAAGGATATACGTAGCATTGATTATGCAATCGACCAGTTCCAGGCAGAATACAATTTGAAAAAAGCGCGCCGGCTAAAGAGCTTATTTCTGCTCGGGCTTTTTAGAATACAGATTGATTTAACGAACATACGCACGATGCTTCGACTCAAGTTCACTGAATCAGAACAGCGCAATGTTTTCTTGAAAGGTGGTTTCATTGAACTGGAACGCCTGGAAAAGGCCTTGGAGCTCGGTTATGAGTCGGCTGGCTCGTTGTTTTTTGCAACGCCATACCACCAGCTTGTTGAATCAGGCGCTAATTACCTGGTGTCGGATAAATCCTTCCTGAAAATTGAGCAGCAATGCGCTGAATTCTTAACGGGGTTTCTGAAAACAACGATTCGGATTACCGCCGGCCCTCAGCCGATTGTTGCATATCTATTGATGAAGGAAAATGAAATTCGCAACGTCAGGTTGATATTGACAGCAAGAAGGAACTCATTGGATACAAATTTGATTTTAGACCGTTTGGGTGAGTAGGTATTAACACGGTACGGAATACGATGCCGAATACGAATAAAGTTGCGGTTTTGGGTGATGCAGATTTTGTGATGCCGTTCTCGGCGCTCGGAGTAGATACGTTCGCAACAGGCCAGACCCGCGACGAAATTGCTGACAACGCTAAGAAAATTATCGAAGGCAAATACGCTCTTGTTGTGATTGCCGAGAATATAGCACCGGCGGTTGAAGAGGCCTTTTCAGATTATCAGGGTGCCCCAACACCCTGTATTGTCGTGGTGCCGTTTACGACTGAACCGACGGGCGTTGCAACAAAGACTTTGGGAGAAGCACTTAAAATGGCTACCGGCATAAACATTTTACAGAACAGCTAAAACGGAAAAGCAAAAAGAAATCAAAAATTAAAATGCAAAATGCTAACAAATTTTTGAATTTTGATTTGTAACTTTGATATTTGATTTTTGATATTTAATTTCAAATTAGGGTTTTCATAATGACTAAAGAAAAAACCGGCAGAATAGTTAAAGTTGCAGGGCCCGTTGTTGTTGCTGAAGGTATGGTTGGGGCACGAATGTATGATGTCGTTCGTGTCGGCAAACTGAACCTCATTGGCGAAATCGTCGAGCTAAAAGGCGACCTTGCTTCAATTCAGGTCTATGAAGAAACCACAGGCGTAGGGCCCGGCGAACCTGTAGTTGATACAGAGGCACCGCTGTCGGTCGAATTAGGGCCTGGCCTGATTGAGAGTATTTATGATGGAATACAAAGACCGTTGGACTTACTTGTAAAAGCCGAAGGCGAATTTATGAGCAGAGGCAGCGCAATGCCGGCCCTGAACAGAGAAAAGAAATGGCACTTCAAACCAACGGTAGCCAACGGAACAGAAGTCGGGCAGGGTGACATCATTGGCGAAGTCCAGGAAACCACACAACTCGTGCATAAGATTATGGTGCCTTCCGCAGTAGCCGGGACTATCCAAAAAATAGATGAAGGCGATTACACAGTCGAGGAAACAATCGCTGTTTGCATCGGCGAAGATGGCATCGAGGCTGAGCTGAAACTAATGCAGAAATGCCCCGTCAGAAATGCCAGGGGCGTAATAAAACGTCTTGCTCCGGAAAGAATCCTTGTTACCGGCCAAAGGGTCATTGATACCTTCTTTCCCGTCGCTAAGGGCGGGACCGCTTGTGTGCCGGGGCCGTTTGGTTCAGGCAAAACGGTCGTCCAGCATCAGTTGGCAAAATGGGTCGATGCAGATATTGTCGTTTATGTCGGCTGTGGAGAGCGCGGTAACGAAATGACCGACGTTTTGATGGAATTTCCTGAATTGAAAGACCCACGCAGCGGAGAACCCTTAATGAAACGCTCCGTCCTTATCGCAAACACATCAAATATGCCCGTAGCAGCCAGAGAAGCATCCGTCTATACAGGTATTACCATATCTGAGTATTTCCGCGATATGGGTTACACTGTGGCGCTGATGGCCGACAGTACTAGCCGATGGGCCGAAGCGATGCGCGAAATATCGACACGCCTCGAAGAGATGCCCGCCGAAGAAGGTTATCCTGCTTATCTGGCAGCTCGGATTGCTGCGTTCTATGAAAGAGCTGGCCGGGTCCGGTGCCTTGGCAAACCCGAGCGAGAGGGAGCTTTATCGGTTATCGGCGCGGTAAGCCCGCCAGGCGGAGACTTGTCGGATTCGGTCGTCCAGGCAACACTGCATGTGGTAAAGGTCTTTTGGTCGCTCCTCGGAAGACTCGCTTACCAGAGACACTTCCCCGCCATCGATTGGCTGACAAGCTATTCGTTCTATAAACAATACTTGAAAGAATGTTTCGAAGACAGGGACCAGGGCCGGGAAATAGAACAGATGACGGTCAAGGCAATGAGTCTGCTTGAGCAGGAAGCCGAACTGCTTGAGATTGTCCGCCTCGTCGGTGCAGAAGCTCTGTCGCCACAAGACCGGCTGACCCTTGAGACAGCACGCTCAATCCGCGAAGACTTCCTGCATCAGAACGCCTTCCATGAGGTTGACACCTACTCACCGATGGCCAAACAGTATGAAATGTTAAAAACCATCCTGCATTTTCACAGAGGGGCCCTCGCCGCTATTGAGACAGGAGCTGAAACCGATGAAATATTCAAATTGGCCGTCCGGGAAGAAATCGCAAGAGCAAAATATATCCCTGAAAGCGAGATAAACGAAATCGCCAAAATTCGCGACACGATTGACGAACAGCTCAAACAATTGAAAGTTGCGGATAACGTATAGCAAAATTCAAAGCATGAGTCGTGAGCGACGATACGCGAAACAGGAGTTTGAAATGTTGTCTATAAAAGAATATCAAACGGTTGCGAGTATTTCCGGACCGCTGATGCTCGTCGAGATGGTCGATGAAGCAAAGTACGGACATATAGTCGACATTGAACTGCCCGACGGTACAGTGCGGCACGGCCAAATTCTACAGGTTGAAAAAGACAAGGTCCTCGTCCAGGTCTTTGAGGGAACACGTGGCATCGACGTCAACAGAAGCACTGTCCGTTTTTTAGCCAGACCACTCGAATTGGCTATCTCCCCCGACATCTTAGGTAGGGTCTTCAGCGGACTCGGCGAGCCGAAAGACGATGGCCCTGCCATCGTCCCGGAAAAACGCTTGGATATCAACGGCCGACCCATCAATCCTGATGCACGGGACTACCCGAACGAATTTATCCAGACCGGCATATCGACAATTGATGGCCTAAATCCGCTCGTCCGAGGCCAGAAGCTTCCTGTTTTCTCAGGCGCAGGGCTGCCACACGACCGGATAACTGCCCAATTAGCACGACAGGCAACCGTCCTCGGCAAGGCCGAACAATTCGCCGTCGTCTTTGCAGCAATGGGAATCACCTTCGAGGCCGCCCAGTTCTTCATCGACGACCTTACCGAAACCAGCGCCATCGAACGAGCCGTTATGTTCATAAATCTCGCCAATGACCCCGCCGTCGAACGAATCGCGACACCGAGATTCGCGCTCACCGCCGCCGAATACCTCGCCTTTGAGCTGGATATGCACGTACTGGTAATACTAAACGATATGACAAACTACTGCGAGGCGCTTAGAGAAATCAGCGCAGCAAGAAAAGAGGTTCCCGGCCGAAGAGGATATCCCGGATACCTCTACACAGACTTGGCAACCGTTTATGAAAGGGCCGGCCGAATCCAGGGCAAAAAAGGCTCCATCACACTCGTGCCGGTATTGACAATGCCGGAGGACGACAAAACCCACCCTGTGCCCGACCTGACCGGCTACATCACCGAAGGCCAGATTATCCTCTCGCGTCCGTTGCACAGAAAGGCCGTCTCACCGCCGGTTGATGTTCTGCCTTCTCTTTCACGACTTAAGGATAAGGGCATCGGCGAAGGCAAAACACGCGAAGACCACGCCGACCTTTACAATCAGCTTTACGCCGCCTATGCCCGTGGCAAAGAAGCTCAGGAACTGGCGACTATTATGGGCGAAGCGGCACTCTCTGAAGAAGACAAAAAATATATGGACTTCGCAGACAAATTCGAGGCCCGCTATGTCTGCCAGGACTACTATGAAAACCGCTCGATTGAAGAAACGCTTGACCTCGGCTGGGAACTGCTGAGTATGTTCGAGAACGC
>CAYYFT010000088.1:0-6088 GCA_964471015.1 uncultured Pirellulales bacterium
TTGCGCAGGCACGCTATGTTCTGGCAGCAATCTTTATAATCGTTAGTGTCGGTTTTATATGGGCAGCTTTAAATAACACCGATGAGAAGATAATTTACGCCAACGAGCCACGTGTCGCCAACAGTCCCGAAGGCGTCGCAAGAGGCGTTAATCCTGGCCGAGTCGCATGGATTCACGACCCCAATGCCACAAGCTGGCCTGGAGGCGCCAACCCGTTTTCTTTACCATACTGGTGGGACAGCAGCTGCACTGACCAGCAGGTTGTTACTGAAATGCTCTCAAAAGCCCTACGGGCACTGACCGGCGAAAACAACGATTATGCTGCCTGGGACGCCATATTCAGAAACTTCAACCAGCATAAGGGCAAAGGCGATGTCGGTTACACAACAGGCGAAAAAATCGCGATAAAAATCAATTGGGTTTTGAGTAACAGCCCTACCACGATGGAGAAAGGTAGCTCGTATCTTGACCGTATAGACAACTCGCCCCAGCTTGCCATAGCGATTCTGAAGCAACTAACGGATGCCGCAGGTGTCGGTCCAGGCGATATAAGCATAGGCGATCCGGGCAGGGTTATGCCCAACTACTGGTTTAATATGGTGGAGCCGAATTGTCCGGGAGTCGTCTATCTGACAAGTGGCGGTTACGCCGGCTCTGGGAGAACCATTGTTACTCTCGATACCAGCGCACCCTTTTACTGGAGCGACCCCTGTGCCGCTAACTGGGTCGGTGTCACACAACAGGACTATATCCCAACACACTTCTCTCAAGCAGATTACTTCATAAACTTCGCTATCCTTAAAAGTCACGATGATGCCGGAATAACAGTCTGCGGCAAAAACAATTACGGCTCTTTGAAAAGAAATCCGAACGCAGCCGGTTATTATGATACGCACCATACGAGGGCAACCGAAAGACCTGGCGTGGGTTACTATAGGGCGATTGTTGACCTTTTGGGACACCCAAAATTAGGTGGCAAAACGGTGCTGTGCTTAATCGACGGCCTCTACGGCGGTCAAAGCTGGGATTCCAAACCAATCCGATATCTGATGGCGCCGTTTAACCACGACTGGCCATCCAGCATCTTCCTCTCACAGGACCCGGTCGCAATCGACTCGGTCGCTGATGATTTTTTGTACACCGAGCTGGACGGAAGCCATACACCATACAGCGACCCTTATCCCGAGTATTCGTACCCGCACTACTCCGGTACAGATGACTATCTCTCCGAAGCGGCGCTGGTTCCCAGTCCGCCGTCAGATGCCAACTATGACCCGAACCACGATGGAGGATTGACTGAAAGCTTAGGTGTTCACGAGCACTGGAACAACGCAACCAGCAAACAATACAGCAGAAACCTTGACCCAATTAACGGAACAGGTATCGAGCTGGTAACTGAACCAGGACTTGTCGGAGATTTATATAAGGATGGGGTTGTGAACTTTAAAGACTTCGCCGTTTTGGCTGCTGCCTGGCTCAGTCAACCCGGAGACGACAACTGGAACGCTGACTGCGATATCTCCATACCAAGCGATGGCGTAATCGATGAACTCGACCTCGCTGTCTTCTGCGACAACTGGCTCATATAAGCAAGCGTATAGCTGAAGTGAAACTTGAAACAAACCGGCTGACGATTTTGTCGTCAGCTGGTTCTTTTTTATGCACTTGTATTATGTCGCCGCACCTACTAAACTAACCCGTTGACTCTGATAGATGGCCGAGCGGCTGGTTGAGGAAATCCTGCAATCTCTTGACCAGCAGGCAAAACGAGTATATAATCGTGCTGTTTTTCAGGCACTTAGGTTTTTGTTGAAATTGGAGGTACAAAAGATGGCTTGGAACGCTGTAAGAGAAAAGAAAAGCGAGGCGAAAGGAACGGAAGCAAGTAGAGTTGTTGAGGTGCATTCACCAGCCAAAGCACCTCCTTCTGACATTTCCGGCGAGGAAAGGCCGAAAAGCGAGCTAAACAAGGACAAAGAAAAAGATTTGGCCAGCGGTATGGAAATGTTAGATTCGGATTTGCTGCTAAGCATTGTTGAGAACACCAAGGGAAATGATAAGAACGATGTAACTATGCGGAGACTTACTTTTGATGAACTCCTACGGAGAGAACAACTGGACACCATTGACAGTAATGCACTTAAAGTGTACGCAATTAACGAGGGTGAACTTTACGGTAAGGTTATCCAGTGCGAAGCAATGAAGGTGCTGACAGAAAGAACCTCACGCAAGAGCAAACATGGCGGTTAAACAAGGAGGTTCAGTGCTACCTTGATTGTGCCGGAGTCTTGAGTTTTTTCTTTGACTGTACATTTCCGACAGGCCTGCGGTTATGACGACTTACGTGCGTGCGGACCTGCCTATGCCGGGGCCTATAGCAAAACAGGCTGGTACCTCGATGAACGACCTTTTAATACAAACAATCCTGGCTGCTCGCAATAGCGATGGGGAGGATACCATCTGGATGCAAATATTGGTCCTCGTCATCCTGGCGGTTTTCCTCGGCATCTTCAGCCTTACCAGAGCAAAAGCAAATAAGCTCAAAGAGCATGACCAGAATTACCCCCAAAAGGTCCTTACCCAAGAGTCTCAACACTCCCGGCACCGGCAAATCCTGCCTATACCTGAACACAGTGCTCATAATGAATTATCGCTCTCAGCCCCGACAACGGTGCCAAACGTCAATGGACATAAGAAAATTGAACAACCCGTACTCAACTTCGACGTCCCCGACACGGCTGGCCAAATAAAGTCGAAAAGGAACTTGGCCGGGGAAGGAGAGAAAGATTTGCACAGCGGTATGGAGCTATTAGAACTGAGTTTTCTCTTGAGAACCGTTGAGAATGTCAACGGTGATGATGAGAAAGACGTTATTATCCGCAAACTTAACTTTAAAGAACTCCTAAGGAGAAGAAAACTGAACGAGGCTGACAGCAATGCGCTTAAGATATACGCCATAAATAAGGGTAATCTTTACGGTAAGGATATTCAGTGCGAGGCAATGAAGAACCTGGCAGACAGGACTGCCAATAGCAATAGCAGCTGAAGGTACAAACAGTTAGAGAATTTAACGCAGAACCAGAGCAAAACGAAGCCGATTAAGCTGGGTTACATCTTAATTCTAAGAATGGGGGCAGGTATTTTTGGATAACAGAACCAAAAAATGAGAGTGCTGGGACTCGAACCCAGGACCTACGGCTTAAAAGGCCGTTGCTCTACCGACTGAGCTACACTCCCGATATCTACTAAAACAGGAACTTAAAGAAGTTTCCCAAAAATGTCAATACAAAACGTTCCCATTTGAAAATTAAACGCGAGTCTCCGGACAAAACAAACTGCAAACCTATCGTTGACCCCGTTAGAAGTGGTCCGCCTGCAGAATTGGTGGACCTTCGACACGAACTTCTAACGGGGTTGACATTTTTGTCTCCAAAAGGTAGCATAACAGCTTCATAAACTGTTGGAGTATCGAAGTATGGTTGATGTAACTTTGATTACCGGTGATGGAGTCGGCCCGGAAATTGCAGAAGCTGCACGAAGATGTGTTGATGCCACAGGCGCCGGGATTAACTGGGAAGTCGTCGAGGCCGGCTCGGATGTAATGGAACGGGAAGGCACCCCCCTGCCGGATGCTACTGTTGAGTCAATTAAAAAAAACGGCATCGCATTAAAAGCACCTATCACTACACCGGTCGGAAAAGGCTTTAGAAGTATAAACGTGCATCTGCGTCAAACGCTTGATTTGTATGCGTGCCTGCGACCCTGTAAAAGCTACAAAGGCGTGCGCAGCAAATTCGCCGATATCGACCTTGTGGTCGTGCGCGAAAACACCGAAGACCTCTATGCAGGCATCGAATTTCAGAAAGGCAAAGATGACACGGCTGACATTATCAACTGGATAAATAAACACAGCAAAAGACAAATTGCCCCGGATTCAGGTATAAGCATAAAGCCGATTTCGGTCAAGGCTACAGAACGCATAGTTCGTTTCGCATTTGATTACGCCCGTAAAATGGGACGCAAAAAGGTAACATCCGTCCACAAAGCCAATATTATGAAATTCTCAGATGGCTTATGGCTTGAGGTAAGCCGCCAGGTTGCAAAGAAATATCCTGATATCGAATTCGAAGACCGTATTGTTGACAATATGTGTATGCAGTTAATTCAAAAACCTGAGCTTTATGACGTTATCGTGCTGCCGAATCTTTATGGCGATATAATAAGTGATTTGTGCGCCGGCCTCGTCGGCGGACTTGGCGTGGCGCCAGGGGCAAACATCGGTGACAAGACAGCTATCTTCGAGGCGACCCATGGCAGCGCACCAAAATACAAAGGCAAAAACAAGGTCAATCCCACCGCGCTGATACTTAGCGGCGTTATGATGCTAAGACACATAAGCAAAACAGCCGAGGCGGACAAGCTTGAGGCGGCAGTGGCTGCCGTAATCGCCGAAGGTAAAAGCGTAACTTACGATATGAAAGCGGACCGCAACGACCCTGTCGCCGTCGGCACACGCCAGATGGCCGACGCCATTATCGAAAAAATAAAAAGCGAATAGTGAATCTAACCACGAATCACAGAATATGAACCAGCAAGCTTACCGTAAACTAATTTCGGGCAGAAGCACTGGTCTGGCTGCAGCGATTTTGCGCCTCTTTTTAGCCGCCCCTGCCTTGATTTACTCAACCATCGTTTGGTTACGCAACTTTCTATATTCCAAAGGATGGTTAAAAATATACCGCGCAAACGCGAGAGTTTTTAGTATCGGTAATATAACAACCGGCGGAACGGGCAAAACCCCACTCGTAATCTGGCTTTGCAGATTCCTGCAGCGAAAGCAAATTCAGTGCGCTGTCCTAACCAGAGGTTATAAAACATACGCTGAAAATCGAGCATCGAGAACAGATGAGCCGGCGATTCTCACCGAAAGTTGCCCTGATGCCAAAATAATTGTGAATCCCGACCGTGTTGAAGCTGCAGCCGAAGCTGTGAACGAGTTCGGCGCAAAGGTGCTGATTATGGATGATGGCTTTCAACATCGCAGGTTGCACAGAGACCTCGACATCGTAACAATTGATGCAACGCAACCTTTCGGCTACAGCAGGGTGCTTCCGGCGGGACTGCTGCGAGAGCCAGTCGCTTCACTGAAGCGAGCTGATGCAGTCGTTATCACCAGATGTGACCAAACCGCCGAGTCTGAGTTATCCGAACTTGAAGAGAAACTGCGATTAGTCAATCCGAATATGACAATCGCAAGGTCGATACATGCTGCGGTATGTATAAAATATATGGATTCCTGCCTGCGCAGGAATGACAGTATTGAAGAACTAAGGAACAAGAAGATATTTGCCTTCTGTGGTATAGGTAATCCTAATGCTTTTTTGAACACAATCACCGAACTCGGCGCCAATCTCGTCGGTTCAGGAATTTATAATGACCACTATCACTACACCGACAGCGATATTGACGATATTCACGGTCAAGCTAATGGTTTAGAAGCGGATTTGATACTAACAACACAGAAAGACTGGACCAGAA
This sequence comes from uncultured Pirellulales bacterium, assembly GCA_964471015.1. GTDB lineage: Bacteria > Planctomycetota > Phycisphaerae > Sedimentisphaerales > Anaerobacaceae > CAYYFT01. The sequence continues at coordinate 5,539 of CAYYFT010000088.1, forward strand.
CCGCTCTGCTCACGTCAGTCAAAAAAGACATACCTTTCGCATGTTTGGTAATCGAGCTAAAGTTCATTAGTGGCGAGGATAAAATAACACACTTGATTGAATATGCTTCAGCAGGTAAAATGCTAAAAACAAAAGAAGACTAACTTGTGCACTTGTGCTCTTATGTATGAAAAACTGCTAAAAACGGTAACGAATCTCGGCTCACCGAAAGTTCTGGTCGTAGGTGACTTTATGCTCGATGTTTATATCTACGGCGATGCCCTGAGGATAAGTCCCGAAGCGCCGGTGCCTGTATTGAAAGTTACTAAAACCAAGTATAGCTGCGGCGGAGCAGGCTCTGTCGCTGCAGACCTCGCTGCATTGGGTGCTATACCAGTTTGCATGGGAGTTATTGGAAAAGACCGGAACGGTGAAACCCTCAGGAAAAAATTGACAGAAGCAGGAGCTAATATAGCCAACCTGCTCACATTAACTAACCGCCCTACCACAAGCAAGCAAAGGCTGATAGGCCTGGCACAGCATCGCCATCAACAGCAATTATTCAGAATGG
>CAYYFT010000089.1:0-1397 GCA_964471015.1 uncultured Pirellulales bacterium
ACAAAAGGATTGATGGCTTCGATTTTGACGTTTTTGAATTTTTTTTTCTCAAAGCCATTTTTTGTCTTTTGGAACATAATAACTTCGATTCTTGTTTCTTTTTCTATTACGTGATAATTGGTAATGAGGTATCCTTCTTCATTCAAAAAGAAACCTGAGCCCATCCCTGCGGGGCTTGAAACCATTACGACGGCTTCGGAGAATGCGTCCACACATTTTTCGATGGTTGTTTTTTTCAGGTTGGCGGTGTGATATAATTGGCCGCTTACATCGCGCCGGGACCACGGTTCATTGGCATCCGCATCCAGGTCATTGACATCAATGTCCCCTGCCTCGAAGGTTCCTGTGTATTCGTATTCGAGTATCTTTTCCTTCGGAATAGTTAGAACGGCTGCGCCGACATCCACTATCAACCGGGTCTCTTTTTCTGCAAGTATATCGCCGGTTAAACTCTGGCCTTCTTTTAGGACGACTGTATCGGCCCAAGAAAGTACGCAAGTGCACAAGAGCACAAGAGTAAAAAGACATTTATGATTTATGTTCCTGAGCATTTATCACTCCTGAATCAACGTTTTAGTAAGACCGTTATTATAAGAATTATCTGTTTTTGATGCAAACAGAAAATAAACTTGCAAAGTAGTCTTTATTATTGAAAAATGAAAGGCCATAAGACCAAATACCAACGACTAAGTGGTGATTGCTAAAAGATGGTTTTTACGCTGCACAGATACATATTTCGCGAGCTTATGAAGGTTTTTATTCCTTCGGCGGTGGCCTTAACACTGATGTTGAGTCTTGGTAGTATTTTACGGCCGGTGCAGGAATACGGCGTAGGTCCTCGGCAGGTGGTTCATCTTATGGGCTATTTTCTGCCGATAACTCTGACTTTCGTATTGCCGATGGCCGCTTTATTTGCGGCGACTTTGGTTTACGGCCGATTTGCAAGCGATAATGAGCTTAATGCCTGCAAAGCAGGCGGAGTAAGCCTGCTGACACTGGTTTATCCGGGCCTGGTTCTGGCGATTATAGTGGCGATTGCAAATCTGATTTTGAGTTTCCACGTGATGCCTGCTTTCGTACACCGTGCGGAAAAATCTCTTAAGGCCGACGCAAAACAGATACTTTTCCGCAATGTTCAGCGAAGGGGTTACTATAAGCTGCCGCCGGACGGACGGTACCGAATCTACGCCGACCTGGCTAACCCGAGGAACAATACGCTTTCAGGTGTGGTCGTTACCGAAGTGAGAGGCTACGAAATAGAAAAGATTATCACCGCCGAAAGTGCCAGAGTAAACTTCGACCCGCATGAGAGGTTTAATGAAGTGCAAATAACAGCATATAACACATACCAAATGGGTTTTGAAGACGAGGCGCCGTTCTCTGCGGAATGGGTGCCG
>CAYYFT010000089.1:1497-6059 GCA_964471015.1 uncultured Pirellulales bacterium
ATTTCTATAAGCTACACAGCGGCGAGAAATTAGTTAAGTTTACTGCAGGTCGATGCAGTGTTCAAGACGAAGAAAAAGTGCAGTTATCCGACGGAGTTGTGGTGATTGAATACGATGCGGCCAGCAAGAAGGTTTTGCGTACTCTGCGATGTGCAAGGGCTTCGCTGCATATCGAGGGTGATAAATTTGCGCCGACTTTGACGATGGACCTCCGCAGCCCCACGTGGCGTCAGGCGGACGGCTCGGAGGGTTTGGCTCAACGCGTTATCATTCGCGGCTTGATTCTCCCCGAGGCCATAACGGATAAACTCGGAACCGTTGATGTTTTGGAAGCTGTCAGTCCGGCTTCGATTAGCTCGGCGCTGCCGAAAGGACCGAGCTCGAGACTAAATACTCTGCAAAATAAAGTTCAAAGAAAAATACAGGAGACACTGGCTGATATAAGGGCTGAGCTGCATTCGCGCCTGGTATTCGGAATTGGCTGTGTGGCAATGATGATGATTGGCATCGGTTTGGGCATTATCTTAAAAGGCGGACACTTGCTCAGTGCTTTCGGCGCAAGTTCGGTGCCCGCTGCGGTCCTGGTAGTTTGCATAATGATGGGCAAAAATATTACCAAGAACCCTTATACTCAAGTGAGTTCCGGCATAGTGCTGATGTGGACGGCCCTGGTTCTTTTGTCCGTGTTCACTGTGATGATGTACCGAAAGTTGTTGAAAAATTAAACGATACACGAGATTGGTATGAAGATACTGGATAAGTATGTTGCAAAGAATTTTCTGATTGGCTATGCAATCGCCTTTTGCGTGCTGATGGGCCTGCGAATAATTATTGATTTGTTCGTAAATATGGATGAATTTACCGAGCACGCCGACCTCGGCGCTTTTGCGGTTGTTGGAAACATATTGAGTTTTTACATCCTGCACAGCACGCTTTACTTTCGTGATTTTGCCGGAATGATAACTGTCGTTGCAGCCGCATTTTCGCTGGGCAAAATGGTCCGCTCGAATGAGTTAGTGGCCGTGATGGCTTCAGGCGTTAGTTTGAAGCGGGTGATTGTGCCGATAATTCTTCTTGCATTTCTGCTGATGGGCCTATTGATAATTGACCAGGAATTTCTGATACCGCCGCTCAGCGACAAGCTTGTGCGCGGCCAGGACGCCGTTCCCGGGCAGGAAACCTATGATGTATGGTTTATTGATGACGGCAAAGGTTCGTTAATTTGCTCTCAAAAATTCTACGTAAAAACATCAACCCTGCGCAAGCCGACTATCATCCTGCGCAGGAAAAAAACCGATTCGGCCATCTGGGAGGTAACCGGCCGGATATCAGCTGAAAATGCAGTTTACAATCCTAAAAGCGGCAAGTGGGATTTAATTAACGGGCAATTTATCGAAAAAGGTTCCCAAACCGGTGTGCAGCCGATAGCTTCTTATGCCAGTGACATTACTCCAAAGGATATCCCTGTCAGGCGCAGAGCCAGACATATAACTCTGCTCAGCTCGCATCAGTTAGGTGCTCTTGCAGCCCAAAAAACCAAAATCAAAGACCTCGCCCAACTTTACAGCCAGAAGCACTTTCGTATCACAGACCCTGTTATTAATCTGGTGATGCTTATGGTGTGCCTGCCGATTTTGGTTTGTCGTGACCCAAAGTCGATGAAGTCCTCTATTATGATTAGCTTTGGCACGACGGCAGCGTGTTTTGTCACAATTTTTGTCTGCAAAATGCTTGCCATAGAGGTTATCTTTGACAGAGTAATGCCGGAATTGTGGGCCTGGCTGCCGGTGTTTATCTTCGCACCGATAGCTTTTATCGAACTGGATTCAATGAAGACCTGAAAAATGTCATTGCGAGCGAAGCGCGGCAATCTCTACTCAAATCGAAAATTGTAAATCGAAAATCATAAATGGAAATGCTGCCTACTGCTCGAATGCTTGTTTTCCACTTCCCACCTGCCAATTTGGCACCAATGTAGACGATTATTTTCAAATAGTTTGTATATCCTCGTATAACTCCGGGAATTTATCCTGTCTGAGGCGAAATTTCGTTCCGTGATTATGCCCTGTTCTCGCGTCGAAATCTACATAGACATACCCCTTTTCGATAGCTTCGGTAAAAGTACGGATACTGAATTTTTGTAGCATTTGAATGTTTTCGTAAGAAAAATATTCTCTGCCTTTTTCAGTTTTAGATCTGGCCTGAACATAAAAACAATTCAAAAGTTTAGTACCAGCCTTATGCTCGAGATCGTCGAAACCCCAGTATGGCTGTGGTGATAATTCGTCAAGACCGATGCGTTTCTCTACCGATTTAAGCCATTCAGAATGTCGAGGGTCAACGGATTTTGCATCAAATGAAATAAGCACCTTTCGCTGCTGACGGTCAATAACTACCTTAAAACCTCTATCACTTCTTACTGTACCTGTTATCGTTTGTCTGAAGCTCATTTCCGTTGCTGGATATTTAGTTCCAGCTTCTTTATGTTTCCATCCGTATTTTAGTAGAAAAATCTGTGGGACGAATTTCATAGCACGAGGAGAAGGCTCCATATGAAATAAAGTCGTAAGGGAAGTTGTTTCTATTCTTTGGCATTTAAGTTCCCATTCGGCCGCATTAGGTACAGGCAAATTGTTTTCTTTAATACCGAGCAAATCTTCTAAGGTATTGCCAATCCCTCCGACATTGCCTTGTCTGGCAGAAAGAATCCAGCCCATGGCTTTAATTTCACGGAGTTTTTGAATTAGGGTTTCTTTGGTGTATATATTCATCAAAGTCCTCGTTTTTAGTGTTTCGCAGGTGGTCTCCAGAAATCGAGCAAATATTCAAACGTAACTCCCATAGTTATATAATTGCTCGGCCAGCCGAATATGCCTATCTGGTTTACTAGGTTCGTTCTATCCCAAATAATAACATTGCGCAGTTCATAACCTCGCTGCCTGAGTTCTTCGATTAGTGAAACATGTATCGTTATGCGGGTATTCTCCCACCACATATCAGGGACGTTAATAACGCAATGTCCTTTTGGTCGTAATAAGGGAAGCAATTGTTCGTATATATCACCCATTGACTGAGAATATTTTTCTAACGTTAAAATTCCTAAATCTCTCGGGTCCTGGGAATATTGCTCAATTTTATTAAGCTGGCCATTATCTCTATGGCGTCTCGATTTATTCTTTCTTTTGCGATTAAGCAAATTGGCATAAGGGGGAGAAGTCCAAATTAGGGAGATAGAATCTTTATCAAAATATTTTGGTATGTTTCTCGCATCGTCCTGAACCGCAATTTGTTGGGTTTCATTAAACATATTAGGGTTATCGGCCAATCTTCTACTGCAAAGCTCGACATACGATGCTTGTAAATCGAACCCGACACTGTTTCTATTAAGGTCGTTAGCTGCTATTAATGTTGTTCCGCTTCCGACAAAAGGATCTAAAACCAATTCTCCTTGATGAGTGAAAAGCTCGATAATTTTCTTGGCGAGGGAAATAGGAAATGTTGCGGGATGAATTGTTTTATCTCTTATATCTCTACCTTCATAGTAAAACTGCCAAACTCCTAATTGGCTTTTCAGCCAATCTTTTGCGGTCATACAATTGATGTGAGTAGGGCCACATTGACAAGTTCTTTTATGACCAATTGGCAGCTTTTTACCGTAATAATCATTTCCATTAAAAATCGCTGTTGGTAGCTGTATTTGAGCGGGTTCCATTGTTGATGACGTCGATTTATTCACAGTCATAATCCTTTCTATAATAACATGCGCTCCATCCGGTAAGGCTATAATCCTTACTTTTCATCATTATAGAATTTTAATGCTGTTAGTCAATAATCGCTTTTCGCTTTGATTATCAGCGAAATCAACGTCTAAAGCACCATTGAGACCGTATTACTCGGCATACTTATTTCCAATTCTCACCAAACACAACCCGGAAATCTTCTATTTTCTACTCGCCTTCGCGACTCCGCCCCGTCGAACACCACAAAAACGTATTTCTACTTTTTTGTACTCTGACTCCCCTTCGATCGAATATACTTCTCACGAAATTCGCGTATCAGCCCCAGCAATGGGCGATTCTCATTAACAGAAATATCATTATGTTTATCGATAGCAATATGAAGATATTCTGGGACTAAAGGGAGATATATCACCTCTGTTACTATTTGGCAAATATCCAAAAGCAGTAAGAGCAGATAGATAATAGTATCCAAATTCCGAGTCGTGGCTACTACAACTACTGGGCATCCCTCATCAAATAAGATATACTCTTTGGTATATCCCGGTGATATATGGGCCAAGTTTGAAAGAAATCCATAAAGTTTCCCACAGTGAGGTATTAACTCTTTTAGTTTTCCAACTGATCTCGTAACAGAAGTCTTGAAAAGTGAATCATCTTCAATCTCATGAATACCATACGCCCATGCCAATTGTTCAAGTATAAAGCGGCATATACACCCGGCCTCGAAAAAAAAGCCAAATCGAGCCAACAAAAGCGCCGATTGAAAACTAAGCTGATTTGAGAAATATTTGAACAGTTTCATAAGATTATGTCGAAAGAATG
>CAYYFT010000090.1:0-6046 GCA_964471015.1 uncultured Pirellulales bacterium
GATGAAACTGAATAACGAGAACGAACCAAATCAGAGCCGCCGAGAGGATAAGCCAACTAATTGCAGAGAGCGCGAAAAATCCACTCCATCGGCCCACAAAAAAGACAATGCCGAAAAACACAACGCTCAAAATCAAAGAAGCCAGAGCTATGTATTCAGCGCGTTTGGACGATATTGTCATTCTTTATTCCGGTCCCGTACTTCGAACAAAAAACCATAAATTATGGTATATATTCAATATATACAAGCTCTTTACAATTTTCCGAAGTTGTGTAATATACTAAACATCATCTATTTAGTATAGAGACAACTGTAAAAAAGTTGCTGCTTAAAACCGTACTGCAGCGGTTGCTGTCGTATGAAAAGCAGCTAAAAGCAAGAAACAAATAATGCATAAGAAACTATTTACAATAGCAAAAAACACCTTTATAGAGACACTAAGACAGCCGGTCTATGCTGTAATAATTGTCGCAGCTCTGTTTTTATTCTTTATAAGTCCGTCCCTGACAATGTACACAATGAGCGACGACAATAAACTCTTGCGAGAGATAGGGTTATCTACGCTGTTCTTGGCCAGCTTGTTCATAGCAATATTTTCTGCATCGGGGGCTGTGGCCGAGGAAATCGAAAATAAGACCATAACTACCGTCCTCAGTAAGCCGGTGCAACGTCCGATATTCATTATTGCGAAATTTTTCGGTGTGGCCGCTGCGGTGGTCCTGGCACATTACATCTGCACTATCGCTCTGCTGATGGCAATCAGGCACGGCGTACTTGAAGGCGTAGATGACCCGCACGATTGGACAGTCATAAGCACAGCGGCGGTTGTTGTTGCAGCAGCATTTCTGCTAAGCGCTTTTTTCAACTATGTTTATGACTGGAAATTCTCGTCAACAGCCATCGTACTGATTGGCATATTCGCTACATTCGGCATAGTGTTCTTATCCCTCATCGACCGAAACTGGCAGTTTAACCCGCAGGATAACGGCATAAACGCACTGGACGTCTATGGGGCGGTACTTCTGCTGTTAGCTGCAATCATAATCGTAGCTTTGGCGGTAGCATTTTCAGCCAGGTTCAACATTGTGGTAACGCTCTCGGCCTGTATCGGGATTTTTTTGTTAGGCCTTATAAGCGATTACACGTTCGGCAGGTTTGCCGAAGCTCATATCTGGGCCAGGATAGGCAGGTTTCTGGTGCCAAATTTGCAGATTTTCTGGATAAGCGATGCGATTTACGAAAGCGGCGAGGGCAATGAAATTGTGGTCCCGCTAAAATATATCACAATAAGCGCCACCTACGCCGTGTGCTATACAACGGCTATACTTTTGTCGGCTGTCGCCCTGTTCCAAAGACGACAGGTCGGATAGCGAAAAGCTTAAAATGAAAAACGCAAAACCATAGCGTAAAGTTCAAAATTCTGAATTTTAAGTTGTGGTTTTTATTTTTTAGCTCTCAGTTTTTAGCTTCTTAATGACTGCTATCTCATCGCAATTTTGCTGCTTTGGGCATTTAGCACAGTCGCTCCAGACCTTCATTGGAGGCGAATCCTTTTTCAACTACTACTTCAAAGCCCTCAATAATAATCGCAGGCTATTGTGGCTGGCGAAGGCAAACTTCAAATACCGAAATGGTCGTGCTGTAAAATAACAGCGCTTTTGGCCTAAAATCGGTGTTCGTCCGGGAAAATCTCAAAAATTTGCAAAAAATTTAAGATTTTCGCAAATTTTCTCTTGACATTTCGGATGTGGGTGGGGTAAAATGGGTGTTTGTTAAGATTTGTAAGTGTGCTGTACGACTTACAAAACAAAAGAAGAGGTTAGAGTGATGAAAAGCAGGAGGAGTAAGAGATTCAAGGCATTTATCAGGATGTTTTGGTGTCCCTCCGGCCTTCCTTTCGAGTAGCTCAATCCCTTCGGTGAATGAAATCGGTATTTTTTCGGAGAAGTAAAGATAGGAGAAAACTCGTGAAAAGAAAGATTATTCTATTTGAAGTCATCGAGGTTCTTTTGTGTGTTGTAGTCCCATATGCAAACGCTACAATATTATCCGACGATTTCAGCGATGGAATTATAAATCCAGAGTGGAACGTGCTACAAAACGGGTGTACAATAGCGGAAACTGGAGGGGAACTTCGGATTCAAGGAACAACTGTCCAAAGTGGTTGGGGGCATGGAAACGGCCTTTATACAGAGCGTGATTTTCCTGAGGGCGACTTCGAAGTTGCAGTAGATTTTCGTGTACCTCAATTTTCTGGTTCAGGTACACGCCTGGTCTATTTACAGGCGCATTCCTACGACACTACCACTGGTTGGGATCAGACTGTCGGCATTTTTTACTCTTATGATATCTTTTATCGAGTTCAAACATGGAATCCATCTCAGTTCAGCACTTCGCTTGCTCCATTTGGTGACGAAGGAACAACATTCCACAGGATGAAACTTACATACGACTTCGCTGCGCAGACTCTGACAGGGTATGTCGATGATATTCTCGTAGGTTCCCTGAGTGCTCAAATGGGGGGTGACATAAGCTTTACCATACAGGCTGCGACGGAGACCTCCGGAATGGTTATAGATACTCGATTTGATAATTTTGAGGTTGTTCCCGAACCAGCAACGCTTTTGCTGCTTGGTTTGGGTGGTTTAGCTTTGCGAAGGAAATGCAGGGCAAAATAGTTTTGAGTGTTCATGGTATCTATTTTCCTCGCTCTTTTCACGTCGAATCGGTTCGGATTCCCTCCAGAATTTCCATTACCGATACAAGTTGTTTCCTCTTTTTTACTTAGGGACTCTAACAAAACCTGACTTGCAAAACAAGGAACCGCTTGGCGCAACTATTTTAATAGATTTCTCGACTGCGCTCGAAATGACGAGCCGGGTTTTGTTAGAGTGCCTTAAACAGTCCTTCTCGTATCGAAATCCCTGTTCCACGAGTCCCTTGATAGTTCAAAGTGATTTTTGTAAAATTATTGAGGCCGTACGGAGAAAATTATGTTCTGTAACCGTTTACCCCATTAGAGGCTCATTGTATTTGCGTGAAGTTGAAATGGTTTATAAATATATGTTGATTTGAGGAAACAAAAAATGTTTTGTTGTAAGTCTCTAACAGGGTGAAATGGGAAATGTCAGATTGTATGTCCTTCGAGATACGATTCACGCATCACGCAATACGGTTTTTATAACGGCTGTTTCGTCGCAATTTTGCTGTTTCGGGCATTTAGCGCAGTCGCTCCAAACTTTCATTGGAAGTGAATCCTTCTCGACCACTTCAAAACCCAGCTTCTCAAAAAAGGCAGGGTCTAATGTAAGGGCAAAAACCTTTGGCAAATCAAGCTGAGCCGCCTGTTCAAGGGCAGCGGCCACAAGCGATTTGCCAACTCCCTGGTTTTTGTGTCCTTCATCAACAGCTAACGATTTTATTTCCGCCAGGTCCGACCAGATAATCTGCAGGGCACAGCAGCCGACCACCCTGCCATCGAGTTCAGCGACGGTAAAGGATTGCAGGTTCTCGTAAATATCAGCCATCGACCGAAACAACATCTTATCCCGCTCGGCATAAGAGTTAATCAGAGAATAAACGGCTTTGGCGTCGGTAATTTTAGCGCTGCGTACTTTCATAGGTAAGAAAGTATAGTCACTAAGCTGCAAAGACGCAAAGAAAAAACAGCCACAGAGGTCACGGAGAAAATTAAAAAAAAGGCCGTGAGTGTAATCCTCACGGCCTTTTGTTTTCAAAGGCAGGCACAATAGACTAATCACACTCCGGGGCGGTGCATTCGAGCCAATGATTGGCAAAAGCGGCAAAGTCAAGCAGGTTAACCGAGCAGTCATAGTTCAGGTCACCGATTGGATACGGATGCCACGGGTCGCCACAAGTCGGCCATAACTCCATCAAGTAAGGATAGGTTTGGGCTTCATCAATGCCCCAAATAGTAGCGGAATTCCACGGAGGGTCAAATGTAGCCAGTTGCATCATCTCGGCGGTTGTCTTACCCGTTCCGCAGGCACTTATACCAACTCCCGAGGTCTGTAAATCCCAGAAGCAGGCGTTACAAGTGCCGCTGTTGTAGCCGGCAAAGCCTCCAAAGTTGAATGTCCCCAGCACTTGGCCTACCGAATAGCAGTTTGCCGTATTGGCACTACCAGCGGTCTCACCGGCAAAACCTCCAACAAAATTGTATCCGCTGGCCTTTCCGGTGGCAAAGCAATCCGTGATTGCAGCGGCACTTTTACCCACGAAGCCGCCGCAGTCTATTTCGCTGACGTTGGCGTCACTGGTGGAAAAGCAGCGACTTATACTACCGGACTCGTGATACCCAACGCAACCGCCAACATACCTGGCTCCATCTACAATACTGCCGGAAGAATAGGACCTGCTTACATTAGTACCAGAGGTATGGCCCACAAGTCCGCCAACCCGCTCGAATCCCTCCACGTTGCCTGTTGCATAGCACCAAGTTAGAGAGCCGCCGTACCCGCTCAGCCCGCCCACATAGTTATTGCCAACGACCCAGCCGGTCGCATGGCAGTCTGTGATGGTAATACTACCACCATATCTATAAGTCCGACCCACGAGGCCACCGCAGTAGTCACCGCTACCCGTAACGCTTGCCTGGGAGGAGCAGTTGCTAAAGATAATGTTCCCCATTGCATATGCAAATCCAACGAGTCCTCCGACGTTGTTGGTTCCCGTCACAACACCGCTCGTATGCGAATTCGTGAGGTTCCCGTAACTCCAATAACCCACCAACCCTCCGCAGGAACTGCTGCCGGTCACTATGGCGTCAGCAAAGCTGTCATTTATGGAACCGTTCTCATTGTAGCCTTCGAGCCCGCCGACAGAAGACAGCCCACTCACTCTTGCATCGTAGCATCTACAATTGATGACCGAACCACCCTTCTGGTAGCCGAGCAATCCCCCACAGTAACCACCGGTGGAAGTTACTATCGGTTTGTACGTGGAACAGCCGATGATTGTTCCTCCGGACTTGTAGCCGACCAGACTGCCCGTGTAGCTCCCACCACTAATAATATTAGGGTCGACCAAAGTCGCATCCTTGATAGTTGCTCCGCTTAGCACACCGAATAGACCACTATAGTCGCTGCTTCCACTGTTTATAAACAGGCCTTCAATTGTAAGACCTTTGCCGTCGAAGTGTCCTGCGAAGCCGTGAGCAGAATCCCCGACGGGCAGGAAACCCTGACCTGCGTTCCAGTTGACGGTATCGAAGGCATTGACATCATTACCTAGTTCGTACCAAGCATTAAGTCCGCCCTGCATTTCCTGAAGCTCATTCACATCCGTGATTATGTATGGGTCTTCCTCTGTGCCAGAACCGCCTCCTGTAAACTCAATAAAGATATCACTTGCGATTACGTTCGAGTCTTCTTCCGTTCCAGAACCAGAGCCACTGAAGGCTCTGGCAGTTTCAACTAGCCCCAACATCAAAACCATGCTTACTAAACTTACAATTATCTTTTTCATTGTCTTTTCCCTCCAAAATTTAAGTTAGTTTCTCTTAACCTGAAATCGTCAACGTGTTGTCATTACGAGCACAAACGAGGCAAAAGCATGGCAGTCTCATTCGTTATGTTTGAGATTGCTTCGTCGTCCGCCCAAGGTGGACTCCTCGCAATGACACGAAATGTGATTTTCATCTCATACACACCACCTCCTTTATAATCGCAGCGCACTGAGAAAGGCACCGCTAAATTAGATAAGAAAGTCCGCCTAATGGTGTAGTTTAATAGCATAGGACTGGGGGAAAAAGCAAGAAGAAAAATAAAAAAAGTCAGAAGGCTAGATGACCTTGCTGCGCTCCCCCTTAATAGATTCCTGCTTGTGCAGAAATGACATAAAAAAGCGAAAAAATGCTGGAAAAATGATTGCGCATCACTACAATGGCCGAGACTATGAGATTTATACTAATTGATAAGATTATTTCACTGGAAAGTGGCAAGGCGATAAAGGCAATCAAGAGTGTTTCTTTGGCTGAGGAATATCTGGCGGACCATTTTCCGACGTTTCCGGTGCTGCCGGGTGT
>CAYYFT010000091.1:0-6041 GCA_964471015.1 uncultured Pirellulales bacterium
CAAGTGCTGTCGCTGAAGTAGGAAGCCCACACCCTTTAGGGGTTGGGTAGTTCACATGAGCAAAATGGATGATGTCAACAGGATAGGGCAGAAGCAGGCAAAGAGGATTTACGAAGAGAAGAGGTTGCTGAAATGGAAGTCTTTTGTGGCCTGCCTGATGCTGGTCATAATCGTTATGGGGATATCAGGACTGACTCTCACTAACATACTCGGTGACAGAATGGCGCAACTCGAAAAAGAAATAAGAACGCAGGATGACACCATCGAGGAATATGAGCAAGCGATGGTCCTGAAAAGGGAGTTCGTCTCGAATTTGAGCGAGGAAGCAATGAATCTGACGCTCAGGGTCGTCGAGCTTGAAGAGAAGAATGCGTACTATAAAGAACTGGCGGACGGCTATATAAAGGGATACAGAAGTCTGAAGGAGTTTGCGGACCCGCTCTGGGGGCAGGAGCTTGAGTTCATCAATATAATCAAGAAGGTCGCCAGCGAGCATGAATACGTCGTAAATGAATACAACTGCATGGACTTCTCAAAGGAAGATGTCAGGCAGTTGAGGGATTACGGATATGCCGCCAGTAAACTCAGGGTTAAGGTCGACTGCGATTCGGGTTTGTTTAATAAGACCATATGCGAAAAATATAAAGGGAGACATATGATATCAGTGGTCTGTATCCCGCTGGAGGGGACACCCCCGATAAATGCCAGCGGGGGCGGCCATATCATTCCGGTCTGGCAGTACGACGACTACAACATAAAAAGCTGGATGCTGTAACTAATCCAGAGCCGTATCTGAAATGTCAACCAAAATTACAATGCGAGCCAAAATATATATGGAAACCATAGGCAAAATTGCGAGCCACATCGTATCTGCAATCCATGAAATTAGTGCGAGCCGAATGTAAAATGCAATCCACGAAATGTTTGCGAGCCAACCCTGAAACGAAAACCATCCCTCGAATGCGTAGCCATATAAAGGTTGTAATCCAGGTTCCATATGCGAGCCAAGCACTCGCTGAAATCCATTACTAAAGTGCGGGCCTGCCCGGTGTCAAAGCCGGGGCAGGCTATCTAAAGCTTCCGTCCTGACCAGGTTCACCCAGCAGGCAATGCCCAGCTTTCACAATCTTCCCCTTTTACCAACGTGCGTCGACGGGCTTTCACCCTCAGCAGAGGTCAGCTAATCAGTTCCGAAAGCTTCCACCAAACCATTGACCCACAGGCTTATGGCTGCTGCATTCCTGCCCTTTCTGGGAATGGAAACTCTTTATTCTCTTGATAGAGCAACACCGCATTTGGGGCATTTCTTTGCGTAGCAAGGGCTTGCCCTTCCGTGCGCGACCCTGTAGCCACATTTGCTGCATACACAATATCCACTGGGGCCTGCCCTTTGTGAACCGCCCATTCTGCCTCTGCCGCCTGCTGGTGCCCTGAAACGTCCGCCTAATTGTCCTTCCATAATCAATTCATTTATTAACATTTATATATATGTTACGCCAAAATAATAATGATTAAGTCCCCAGTATGGCCCGTAGGGTAATGCTGGGTTATGTTTTCAGGCAGAATATGTGCCCTGGGGGAGCGAAAGACCTTGCCGGAGGCGATGAAGAGTGAGCACGATGGCTATGCCCCCCGGGGAGAAATCGTTTTCATATTGACCAGAGAGCCGCTTGATACCACCTTACTTGTAGGGTGGGGGAATTCGGCTCGTTTCTCCTTAACATATTTAAACCTTCTTGCTAACTATTAACTGTTGCTGGAGCGATAATATCAGTTTTCTGGCAATCGGATGTCGGTCAACGCATCTCTGCGTTCCCTGACCAATTCCCGTTCCCGTTGAGAGACGGCTAAGGGTGGGATTAGGCACTGCGTGCCGTTGAAGTCCCTGAACCGTTGGAATCTTGAATTGCCTACCTAAAGATGGCAAGCCACTTAACTTGTTAGGTGGTGAGTTGACATTGGCAACCTATATAGGTTTCCGTATCCCCGTTGATGAAACGTAACCAAGTCCGCCGCGTGTTAATCGGGTAACCGAGCGTGGAAAGTCCTACCGATAAAGGGACTGCGGCAGTGGTGTATGAACGGCCTAGGGAACCCCGCTAATATTTCTTAATCAAAATTTACCCTATAAATCGACATCTCGGAATTGGAATATACTAACTCAAAATGTTCCAATCCTTGTCCGGCAAAGAAGAATGTCTTAACAAATATGCTGTCTTTCAATGCCTCTGGAACATAGATTGCCGTATTTTCTATGAGTATCAGCATCCCGTCGAGGTGTTCGGCACTCGGATTGTAACTGGAAAAGTCTAACTGCTGATTATTTACAATTGTGTTATCAACTATGTATGCCCCGACGGGTGTGATATATACGGGCACGGCTGTTTCGTTCCTCTCGACTATCGTGAAGGAGTAGCCCTGCATTCTCGTGAACTCCCCCTCGGAGTTGCGGTTCATCACCCACGGACAGTATACAAAGGTGTCTCGCGTTTGACATAATCCTGGATGGCTTGCGAAATCATAAACGTCTTTTGGGGTGTATCTGAAAGCCCCGTCATCATAACCCCCATAGAAACTCAACCACGGAAATTTTGATATGAGGTCGGCAGAAGACATAAAATATACTTCATCAATAGGTTTGCAGTTCTCTTCTGGCATATCTACTCCAAAATTCTGTTTGTGATATTTCTTGGCATCCTCGCATTTCTCCTCATCTAATCCGTTATACTGTGCCAGCAATTCTAACGCTTCTGTTTCATTTGAAGTCGCATAGATTCTGCCTGAACTTTTTATTCGGTGGTCGTGGTTATATGGATATGCTCCTTCTCCAGCCTGAGCCCCGTCAAATGTGTTGAAGAAGTTCCAAGCGGAATAATAATGCCCATAATCCCAGTATTCATAAAGCATTATGCGATTCTCTTCTGGGTGTGTCAGGTCGGCAAGATAGTCTAGGGCACTTTTCCAGTTCGCTGGCATTCCAGCGTTTTTGTTTCCCTGTGCCACTCCATCGGCTATATTCATCGTCAGGAAGCATAGATATATCACAATTCCCACATATATGGATTTGAAAAATATCTGTTTGTTCTCACTGAGTTTCGGTTTTATTATATCGAATATTTTAATCAACACCCATGAAGCCATCAGAGCGTTGGCAATAGAAAACATCAAGGCATATCTTATCCCTTTAAAGCATAAGAAAAATGTGAATAGAAAAAAAACTAGCAAAAACAGTTTGTCAATTCCGAACTCCATCCTTTTCCAGAGCATAAAGATTACTGGTATGAAAAATAAGAGAGAAATATACATCGAATAACCGACATTGTTAAATATTTGCTGAAATCCACTGCTGTTGAAGGCGACAGTTTGTAATTCCGCTATGGATTGCATCACTATCAGATGCTCTGTGGCATAGCCCGACATAGTCTGCAAGGATTTGATTGCATGGTTTCCGTTCAGTGGCAGTGTCAGAATTGATGTTACAATGCCTATTATCAGCAGGGGCTTAATCAAACCAAGAAATTCCTTTTTTGAAAGTTTCCCCAGAACAGTCTTCACGACCACTAATAGGACAACCGACAACCCAAAAATGTAAAAAATCCACCAGCTCACGCCCCAGCTCAGGGCAAACACAAGACAGCTCAATACTGCAAGAATGTAGTTCGGGGTATTCGGTTTTTTATACACTCTAATAATGGTCCAGATGCAAAGAAGTGAAAGTATAATAGTTATTATATCGCTGTCGGAAAACCCGTTTCCCGTCCTGCTTATAATCATGGGAGTGGAAAGGAATACGGGAACTAACAATCCGCCATAGTTGTTTTTGGTGATTTGCCTTCCTACCATAAATGCTATGATAACCAAGAATATCGCAAGGAAACCCGTGGCATAATGTGTCGTGAACATCAGTGTTGCTCCTGGGTCAAAAATCTTATACAAGTAATGCCAGCCAGCCAAAGCATAGCAAAATCCCCACCAAGTTCCAGTTGTCGGAACTCCTGGCGGATAGTGGGAAAGCGAATTCCAAGTTGGCGGAATCCAGTTATTGTCTATCAAATTACGGGTATTGTAATAATAAAAAAATGGGTCGATTGCGGAGAGCGTTTCAGAATTGGTGTTGTAAATTCTAATTTGTACGGA
Source organism: uncultured Pirellulales bacterium (assembly GCA_964471015.1). GTDB lineage: Bacteria > Planctomycetota > Phycisphaerae > Sedimentisphaerales > Anaerobacaceae > CAYYFT01. The sequence continues at coordinate 4,138 of CAYYFT010000091.1, forward strand.
GAAGGTTATAATAAATAGTAGCAATAAAATTGCTATCCAGTTATCTATTACGAATTGTTTAATTTGCATTCATAAACCCCGTTATTTTTCTTTTGACTTTATTCAAGTCTTCCATTTCGTCTTCCCAGATTTCTAGGCACTTATAATCAATTTCTTCATATAGTTTAGTTAGCGTTCCTCTAGCTTCTTTGTGCCAAAAAATGCCATTACATTCAATAACTTTGCGAGTTTTGGAAATGTTCATTATGACAAAATCTGGATTCCTCGGCTTCCCATTTTTGAAATTAACCCAAAATTTTCCGTCTCCAGTATACTTTAAATTGGAAATATTGAAGTTGATAATTCGTTTTTCAAAGCAGTTTGGTTTTTTCTTCATAATTCCTAGCGAGCCGAAGGAGACCACCCGACTTGTCGAGTGGAGGAATTCGGCTCGTTTCCTCCTTTGACTTTAAACCTGTGCGACAGCCAGCCCACCTTGCCGACAGCCTTTGAAACCCGCATGTTGTTTCTGTCGCGAATGAACATTGAATTGCCCGTGCCTCCGCAGACCTGCCCAAGTCCGCATATCGCGCCCTTCCTTACGCCTTTGAAATTGCCCGCTGAATACGGAAACCTGACGCCGCCCTTGGAATACTGCGTGTCGTGCATCCTCCTCCTGACAGGCCTGTAGTTGTCGTCAACCACAATGAACGTGCCTTCGTCAATGTGGCTATTCGTTGTCAGGTTAGCGGCAAGAGCCAGCGAGTCACAACAATGCGTGGAGAATTTCTCGGCGCTCTTGTCGCTATGTAATTTCGAGTAGCCGTACATCTTCCTCAGCTTCCCCGTCTGGTGCCCCTGGTAGTAACGCACCAGCGCATACATCGACAGGTATTCGTGTATCCTGCTCTTGCCTATCTCGACCGTTGAAAAGTTCTTCCCCCAGCGTTTCCTGTAGTGGTTGAACCTCACGTCCTCTACGTCTGCCATGCTCACGGGGTAGCACCGCAGAAACTCCTGTATCGCTTTCAGCCTGCTCTGCACCAAGACAAGCTGCGAAGGCGCTATGAAACCTTTCTTTTCCCTGTTGTCGAACCTAAGCGGCCTTCTCCTGCATTTCCTGCCACGCCTTGCTCTCCGCATCCTTCTCCTCTCCTCAAGCTTCCTGACAATCTTCTTCTTGTCCGGCAGCAGCCACATGACCGACAGGCTGTTCTCTGAGCCAGTCACGACCGAGTATCCCTCAAACTTGGTGCCGAAGTCAACACCCAGTGCAGTGTTCGGCCTCTCCTTTCTGGTCTGCAGTGACATTTGTATCCCGAACATTCCGAACCTGTTCCAGACCGGCTTCGCCTGCTTTCCCCTCAGCAATTTCCTAGCCTTCGCCGGTGTCGTTGGCGTCAATGGTTTCCCGTTAACGCCCAGCACGAACACCGAATGTTTCGCGGACATTCCGCCTCCCTTGTGGGAGTTGCACCCACTTCGCACATGAGCAGCGGGCTTAGAGCTTTCGCTCGTGGAATTCAACGCTTCTCCCGGAGCGGACAGGGTTAGTGGAGCGCCCTGCCGTCCTTTTAGCCCAATGCTCGTAGTTTTTGGCATTTTTTAACACCTCGACTTGTGCTAGTCAACCGTTGCCCTGATAGCGTCGTTTCAGGCCACCTAACTTGTTAGGTGGTGGTTGACCCTGTTTGAACGAAAATCGAACCTGACCAGCACGACGGCCAGCCCTATTACAGCCAAGAGTAGGAGCAGGTGTTTCACCTTGAACAGGTCGAATGCGTCCAAATCGTATATGAACCTGTCCAGCTCCTCCGACAGCCAGTCCGGGGTTTTTACGGGCTTCCCTTCAGCCTGATGAACCAATATTTCCTTTGAAACGCCAATATCAAACGCTCCAAGTTCTATCTTCACCGAACCGCTCC
>CAYYFT010000092.1:0-5993 GCA_964471015.1 uncultured Pirellulales bacterium
GATTTGCCAATAACCATAACAGGAAAAGTAACCAAGAGAAAGCTTACAGGAACAATCGGTGCGGGTGAGGGCGAACTCTACCTCGCGACCCACAACGGCTCAATAAAAATAAGGTAACTACCATAACTTCTTTGTTTCTGTATAAAATCTAAAGGGGTAAAATGGAAGATTGAAAATGGCACGCCGTTATAGTTCGTGATATGCTAAACCGAAAATATTGTCTGAAAGACCGGGCTGTAAACAATAATAAAGAAAATAAAAGCCAATAGCAGGAAAATACCGATGAACATGTAGGCTTAGCTATTATGTTCGATAAGCTCGTATGATTAAGGCCAATAATCTAAAAAAGCGATTCGGAAGCACGGTTGCCCTGGACGACGTGAGCTTCGAGGTCAGAAAGGGAGAAACTTTCGGTTTGCTCGGACCCAATGGAGCCGGAAAGACAACCACCATTCGCCTGCTTTGCGGGCTTACCAAGCCTGACAGCGGAATGGTTGCGCTCAACGGCAAGACCGACCCGACCCTTGTTGAGGTGCGCTCGTCTTTGGGAGTGGTGCCGCAAACATTGGCGATATATGAGGAACTTTCTGCAGAAGAGAATCTGCGTTTCTTCGGCAGGATATACGGCCTCAGCGGGCGACAATTAAAAGAACGTGTCAGGAATTGCCTTGATATAGCAGGCCTGGCGCAGCGCAGCAAAGAGCGGGTCTCGAAATACAGCGGCGGTATGAAACGCCGACTCAATATGGTTTGCTCTTTTCTGCACGAGCCGCCGCTCCTGCTGCTCGATGAGCCGACCGTCGGCGTCGACCCGCAATCCCGCAATTCGATATTCGAGACTATCGAAGCTATGAAAAAGCAAGGCCGGACGATTATCTATACCACACACTATATGGAAGAAGCCGAGCGTCTTTGTGACAGGGTAGCGATTCTTGACCATGGCAGGATTCTGGATATGGATAGCGTCCACAATCTTGTCGTCAAACACGGAGGGCCATCCCGTGTTGAGGCCGAACTTGAGCAAAGCCCGTCAGACCCTGAAGAAATAAAGCGGCTAATCGATAATAAAAACATACAGCTTGAAGGAACAAAGATTAGATTCGAAACCAGCCAGCCAATGGAGTCTCTGGCAACGCTTAACCGCAGCGGTGTAAGTTTTAAATCACTGAAAGTTCAGACGGCCAATCTCGAGGATGTTTTTCTCAACCTCACCGGACGGAGGCTTCGAGACTGATGAAGAAGGTATTATTCCTCGCTGTCAAAGACCTGAAGGTGCTGCTGAGCAGTAAAGGCAACATTTTCTGGGTATTTGGCTTTCCGGTTTTGTTCGCCCTGTTTTTTGGCGCTATATATTCCGGTGTCGGCAAGGGGCCGTCCGGGATGAGAATCGCCGTAGTGGACGAGGATATGTCCGAATTTTCCGACTCCTATACATCCAAACTGAAATCTGATGAAGCATTGGAAATAGTCCAACAGAGCCGGGATGAGGCAATTGAGCAGGTCAGAAAAGGTCAAATAGCCGCCGCTGTCGTTCTTAAGAAAGGTTTCGGTGATGGATTTGAAGCGCTGTTTAACAGCGACGAACCCAAATTGGAAATAGCAGCAGACCCCTCGCGCAAGATGGAAAGCGGCTACCTCCAGGGACTTCTTGCCAAGGCGCAATTCGAGGCCCTCGGCGAGAAATTCGCCGACCGAAATTGGATGCGGCAGCAAATCACGCTTTGGAAGGATGATGTGAAAGACGCTAATGACCTCGATGCCAAACAGGCAAAACTATTTCTTGATTTCTTTGGCGCTTTCGACACGCTGCTGAAAGATGTCAATGAGCAAGACTTTAATGCAGGCTTTGATGGAGAAATGTTAAACTTTGCCAAATTGGATGTTAACAGGGAATATGAAGGACCTATTACACCGTTTCAGATTACATTTCCACAGGTTCTGCTCTGGGGATTTATTGGGTGCACAGCGACATTTGCAATTTCAATCGTAAAGGAACGCACAAACGGCACGTTCGAACGTTTGCGCGTTGGCCCGATTGAACGCGCCCATATACTCGGAGGAAAGGGCCTTTCCTGCTTTTTCACTTGCATCTTAATAATGTGCATTCTGTCTATTGGTGCAAAGGCAATCTTCAAGATGCCTATGGGCAACTGGCTGCTGTTCACCACGGCTGTGCTGTGCACAATACTGTGTTTCGTCGGCCTTATGATGTTTATATGCACGTTGGGACGCACCGAGCAAAGTGTCGGCGCAGCAGGCTGGGCCATATTTATGATTACCGGAATGCTCGGCGGTGCCATGATGCCGCTTGCCTATATGCCGGCGTGGACGCGCCCGTTCAGCCACATCAGTCCGGTGAAATGGGGTATCCTCGCTCTCGAAGGAGCTGTCTGGCGCAACTTCACCCCTTTGGAAATGATAAACCCGTGTCTGATTTTACTGGCGATTGGAACTACGGCCTTTTTGCTGGGCGTAGCTATGCTCCGAAGACAGGACAAATGACTTATTAGAACACGTTTTGCAGCAGTTGCTCTGCAATTTTGGAAGCGGCCTGTTTATTTGAAACGGCCTTGCAGCTTTCCGCCATTTTCTTGCGCTTTTCTTCATTTTTCATCAACTCTTCCAACTCCACCCACAGCCGCCGGGCCGTATCTTTGCACTGCGGCAAATCATCTACTACAACAGCGGCGCCGGCTTCAACAAGTTTGCCAGCGTTTAAGTACTGATGCCTGTCTTTGTGATATGGGTAAGGTATACAGATGCTCGGCACATTAGCCGCAGCGTATTCAGCAATACTGACAGCCCCACTTCTGCCGACCACTAAATCCGCAAGCGACAATAAGTTCGGCATATCGTCAAAATAGTCCAAAACCTTAGCCTCTATTTTCACGCCGATGTATTTGTTCCGTACGTCTTCAAAATTCGCCCGTCCTGTTAAATGGACTATCTGCCAATCATCTGTGAAACTATTTAACTTCTCTAAAAGCAAACATATCACTTCATTAATACTCTCCGAGCCGCTTGACGCTCCGGTTATAAGCAAAGTCTTTTTCCGTCTTTCTCCGCTTGGGGATGCCTTACGGCAAGGACCAAGCTGCCTTATTGCCTTTTCGGGCTCTGGATTTGCAAAGCCGGTTCGCAGCGGACAGCCAACGACATCTACTTTTGCTCCATTTTTGCCAAAATACCACCTTGTATCTTCGAACTGCACGAAAACCTTATCTGCCCAGCGGGCTGTTATCTTATTTGCCCGACCCGGCACAATATCAACGTTCAAAAGTGCTATAGGGACTTGGAGTTTATGTGCGGCAAAACAAACCGGCGCCGACACGAAGCCGCCGACGCCAATCACCACAGCGCTTTTGCTTTCAACAATTGCCCGTTTGGCAATTCGACAACTTTCCAAAAACGAAGCGCAAAAGCCGATTAGTCTGTCGGGCCGGGCGGAAAAACCGCAGGCCGGCAAACTCGTGTATCCAAAACCAGTTTGAGAAAGGATTCGCAAATCGATGTCGCGATTGCTGCAGAAAAAATGCACTTTGGCTTCGCGTTCGAGTTTGATTATTCTTTCTGCTATTGCAATAGCGGGATAGATATGTCCGCCTGTCCCGCCGCCGGCAAAGAAAAAACGTCTTTCTCCCATTATTCTTCCTCTCCCAGAGGCATTTTAGAGGATTGTCCGGCAATATTGAGCAGTACGCCAACCGCAACAGCTGAGAGCAACATGCCGGTTCCGCCGGCACTTACAAACGGCAGAGGTATGCCCTTTGTCGGCAGCACAACCGTCACCACACCAATGTTCAGCGCCGCCTGGATACCTATTGTCAAAACAATTCCAGCGGCCAATAGTCGGCCGAAACGGTCCTGGCATCGCACAACCACGAGAATCCCCAGCCAAACAAAAATAATGAATAATCCAATTACTGCGGCGGTCCCAATGAAGCCGAGCTCTTCGCCTATAATAGCAAAGATAAAATCCGTCGTATCTTCCGGCAAATGACCGTATTTGCAAATTCCCCTGCCGAGCCCTTTGCCCCACAGCTCGCCGGAGCCGAGCGCAATCAGCGACTGGTTCGGCTGATAATTGGCCGAATCAGCCCATTTTTGAGGGTTTAGAAAAGCGGTGATTCGCTGCAGTCGGCTGGGTGAGCGGAGCAGGACAACGCAAAAGGCAATTACGCCGAATGGCAAAAGAGTTAGAATGTGCCACCATTTTACTCCGGCGATTATTAATATCAGAAAGGCCAAAAGTGATATAAATGCCGCTGTACCAAAATCTTCGGTGATTACCAATCCAACTACTACGGCTGTGAGCACACAAAGCGGGATAAAGCCTTTCCAGTATAACTTTATGCTATCACTGAACTTATCGCAAAATGCAGCAAGGAAAAAGATGAGCGACCATTTTGCCAGCTCGGAGGGCTGAAAACTTATGGTTATTGGGCCGGCGGGGATCCTCAACCATCGGCGGGCCTGGTTTATCTCGGTGCCGAACTGCGGGAACAAAACGAGTATAAGTAACGCTATACTAAGGACTAACAGATAAGTAACCGGGGATTTAAACCAGCCGGAAGTTAGGGCAAGTCTGCGATAATTGAGGAAAGAAACGGAGTAAAGAAGTGCACAGGCAACAGGGAAAAAGAGGAGCCGGCGCAAGGTGAGGAAATCATAAAATCTTTGTAAGTTGAGCTCCTGACTGATGTTAGCACCGGCTGAGAAGACAAAGACCGTGCCGACAGCCATTAAAAGAATAACGACCATCTCTACAAAACGAGCGAGCGAATTGGTTTTTGTCGTTGTAAGCACTGAATTATAAAGCACTTAGGCAAAACCGGTTAATAAGCCGAGCGGGTTCTCTCTGAGTTTATTTTCGGCTTGTGAGGGACAATTGCAGTAAAAATTGTTGTATTCGAGTTATTAAAAGGGAGGTTGGACAATGGGGAATAGAACCAAACGCGCAAGTTCGTGTAAGAAACGTTCGAAAAACGTATGAAACGAGCTGAAAATATTCGAAAACTAACTAAAAACGTTCAAAAACTACGTGGAAATATTCGAAAATATTCAAATTTTTTGCAGACCCCCTGCGCAAATGATTGAACTCTGCTCAAGTGCCGCAGGGGCTTTTATGGTAGTGTTAAAATAGGTAAATAAAAACATTATCGGACGTTGCAGAAGTGAGAGAGGGAGAAGAAGTAGTAGAGGGAAAGAGAAAGTGTGCGCGGGAGAGGAAGGGAAAGTGGCTAGCAGGTAAAGTGGGATAGACAACGTGGAGAGTGATATGGCAAATATGGTTGTCGGACGTTGCGGAAGAGAGAGAGAGAGAGAGAGAGGGAAGAGGGACGGGGGAAGATAAAGGGAATATCCAATATCGAACAAAGAAGGTCGAGGGTCGAAGTAAATAAGAAAAGAGTTGAACCATAGGCAGCACAAAGCAAATGAGTACTTGAAGAAGTTCAATCAAGCTTTGGGGCGGCGGTGGAAAGTATATTAGTATATGCATATATACTAATATAGCGATTTAAGAATTAAGTTTTTTTAAATGAAGATTTTGAGAATGGGGGCGGAATTTTAAGGTTTGCGGGGTTTGGATTTGCGGGTAAAATGGAGAGGCGGTTCAAATGATTAAGGATAAGTGATTATTGATGAATGCTTGTGGTTTTTGGTGGTTTGGGGCGTGAAAGAGGAAAGCAAAAATGGCGGAATTTCCGGGTTGTGTTTGGTGAGAAGTGGGACGAGGAAAAAGATACTCGATACTGCATGCTCGATATTCGGTACTCGTTGCGAAGAGTGGCCGAAGGCGGCAAGAAAATACGAAGCACGAATGATACGAGTGTTTCAGATTTAATACAGAAGAGACTGTCTGACGGCCTCTATAAACTCCTGCCACTGGTCTTCGTCCATCGTCTCTCCCAATTCCTCATCTGTGAGCCAAAGTTCTTCAAGCCAATCCACTAACTCTTCAATATCAGCCTTGGTAAGCGGCTGGAATTGCA
>CAYYFT010000093.1:0-5982 GCA_964471015.1 uncultured Pirellulales bacterium
ATTATGGTATTTCCGAACTTTGCTCTGTCAACGCAGCAGTTAGCTCCTATCTCGACAAAGTCCTCTATTACCACTCCGCCGTTGTGCGGAATAAGTTTATGGCTGCCGTCGATAAATGAATAACCAAAACCGGTTGAGCCGATGGTGCTGTTAGCTTGAATAATAACATTATTGCCGACCGTGCAGTTGTGATAAACAACAACATTGCTGTCAAGACGACAATTTTTACCAAGCCTTGAATTCTCGCCTATTTTGCACCAACTGGCGATTATGCTGTTTTCGCCGATTTCAGCTCCATCTTCAATTACTACACCTGCCCCGACGGAGACACCCTTGGCGATTTTTACATTCTGCCCGATCTTTGCGGTTGGGTCAATCCCTTCAGCCGCAGCTCTCAGCTTGGGCGCAAAAACATTCAACGTCTCTATCAGAGCCGCATTGACGTTTTTAACAATCAATTGTGGCCTGGCCAAACCCTCGATACGCCTGGCAGCGATAACCGCTCCCGCACGCGACTTTTTAAGATGAGGTATGTGCCTGTCGTTCGTAATAAAAGTAACATCACTCTCGCCAGCCGCCTCTGCAGCGCCCACGGCGCTTATCTGTCCGGAGCCGTCACCAACTAACTCGGCACCAATCCGCTCAGCCAATTGTGCAACCGTCAATTTCATTCCAAACCCTTTTAGCTTTGAGTTTTGGATCTTGAGTTTTAGCTATAACTCAGAACTATTTTTCTGTATCCAGCCGAGCTATTACTTCATCGGTGATATTCAAACATCCGCCGCTATACAACAATTTTTGCATCCTCAAGGCCAGCCCAAGCTCGTTGGCATTTGTAGCAGAAAAATCAACTTCATCCTCTCTAATCACCAAATCCAAGCCCTTTTCTTTCGCAATCTCGCCGGCTATTCGCAAGATGTCTTGGTAAAGCTCCTTCGTCCACAATTGGTCTTTTAGCTCCATTTGCTGCTTGTAGAATTCTTGTCGAGCTTGATAGTTGGCCTGCTTTTCGAACAACCCTTTCGTCCTTACCATATAATCACTGCTGTTTTCTTTTAGCGTTCTGAGCTCTGCTCTTTCAGCTTCGATCTCCCTGGAAAGCTTCTCCAGTTCCGCAATAACCCTATTCTGTTCGGCAATAGCTTCTTCTCTGTAGCGGGCACCTCTCTCACACTTCTGAAAGATTTCCCGAATGCTGACGATAGCAACCTTCAATCCGGCGTCGGACTGTTTTGGCTCAGCCCGTTCGGTTCCTTTTTGCACCTGCAGCTGAGCTTGTTTTTCCATCATTTCCCGCATCTCTTTAACGTAATCCTTGTCGCTAAGCTTAAAGGTGTTTAAATCGGCCGCCAAAACATCCATTTCCTTGTTGAGACCTTCCAATTCGAGGAGGATGCTTTCCTGCTCGGCGGTGATTTTTTGTATGTGCTGAGCGTTCCTTTTGAAGTTGCCGTGCTCGTAGCTAACCATTGCCAAAACTATCACGCAGACCAGTGCCATCAAAACAATGTTCTTAGTTTTCATAACCTAAACCTTCTCTTTCTTTTTCGGTTGTTTGTTGAATGTTCAGAACAGCCTCCCCACAGAAAAACTGAAAACCTGAGTATCGTCATCACCGTCTTTCATCACCGGTGCAGCAATCTCTAATCTCATCGGCACAGGCCCAAACCATTGAGGTATTAATATCTGTGCACCTGTCCCCACCGCTACGCGGTAACCCCCCGAATCAATCATTCCGCTGTCAACGAAAAACAGTGCTGCAATGTTATCGCCCACCAAAGGCACAGTTACCTCGGCATTAGCCAAAAGTATCCAGTCACTGCCTATCGGGTCTTCATCGACGCCGCTTCTGGTGCTTATGCCTCGGTAAGCAAAACCTCTGATGCCGTAAGTGCCCGTGCCGCCGGCATAAAATTTTTCAAAAGGTGGTGCATCACCTATCACAGTCGCCGCAAGCAGTTTAGTTGCAAGAATAGTCTTCCGCTCAGCTAAATCCTCATGGACTGTCCAATACCGTCTGTAAGCGCCGCTCAATATTCCAAAAGTATGGTCGCCGGCAACCTGTTCGTAACTGGCGCCAAAATTGTAACCCTTGCTCGGATTAAACCTGTCGTCTGTAAGGTTCTTTCCGGCGCTAACCCCGACCCCCATAAGAACATTATCACCTTTAACAGAAGTGATTTCCTTGGGGGCATCGGAATCGACGTTGTCAACGTCAACATTTTCCAGCCTAAGGCTGATACCCCTGCGCCAGCGGGTTTTATATCGCTTCTCGAATCCTACATATCCTTTCAGCCTGTTTTCATCATAACTTTCTCTGCCCCTCGTCCAGCTTGAGCCGACCACGTTGAGGGAGATGGGTTTGTTCCGAAAGTATGGCTCGCTGAAACTGACCAGATATTCACTGACTTCCGTTCCTGGCTGCAGAGCAATTCTCAAACTTTGCCCGGCGCCTTTGAACGCCTTTCCGGTGATAAACTCACTAAAGCTCTCCGGCCAATCGCTGATGTCGAAATTTCGCTGCTCAAAAACCATCTGGCCTATAACGCCGCTGTCGCTCGTCACGCCGGCGCCCAGCATTACCATACCGGTCCGGCCCTCAACAATGCTCACTTCTGCGTTCTTCCGGCCGGGCTCCTCGCCGCTGGGCGTAACAGTTGCTGACTCGGTCAATACCGTACTTCGTATCTCTTTTTCCAAATTACCGCTGCCGTCCCCGCGAGCTATATCAGCGTTGTACCACCGGCCCGGCAGAAAATCATATTCATCCAGCACCCGCCGGACGACTTTATCCTGTGTTTGTTCGTTACCGGTTATGTTAATTCGGCCGATTCGAAAACGCTCTCCCTCTGTTATTTCAAATTCAACATTGACTTTGTTTTCGGAAATAAACTTGATGTTCCGTTCAACCTTCACATCAATGAAGCCGTTTTCACGGTGAAGCTTGAGCAGCCGGTCAACATCGAGACCAGCTTTTTGCTCACTATAGATTTGCCCCTGTTCTAATTTCAGCTCCACCAGCAATTGCTCTGCGTCGAAGTGCTCATTACCTGTGATAACAATCCTCTCAATGGCATAGGCATGCCCCTCATCAATTACGAAAGTGATACGGACTTTGCTTTTATCTTCACTAAATTCTCCTCTTGCCGTTATGCTGACATCTAAAAAGCCCTTTTTGTAATAGAGATTTTGCAGCTCTGTAATATCCTTGGTTATTTTCTCTTTGGTGTAGTAGCCTGGCCAAAAAAACCATTTCTTTTTCTTCGTCCTTATGGTCTTTTTAAGCAGCTTGGTTTTCAGAGCATCATTGCCGCTGAACTTCACTGCTGCTATCTTGACCTTTGGCCCTTCATCAATCGTATAAATCACATTTCCTGACGATAACTTTTCAACATCAAGACTCACCTTAGCAGAAGCGAATCCCTTTCCCTGATAAAATTCAGCAATAGCTGTCCTTCCGGCTTCGGCCATAGCTGGCTCGAGGTAATCGGCTTTCTTAAAGGCCAGTTTGCCCCTCAGAGTCTTGGCCTTATACCGGCGATTGCCTACGAAAACAATCGACCTGACGATGTTTCTCTCAACAACAACAAAAGTCAGTTGGATTTTTTCATCAACGACGACGGTATTGTAGTAACTATATTCGACACCGCCCAGTTCGGCTATGCGTTTGGCGTCCTCAGCAGCAGTAGCAGGGTCAAACAACTGGCCGACTCTGCTGCGAACCTTCGACAAAATCTCCTCGCTGCTTATGCTGACGTTCCCCGTTGTGCTGATGCTGCCAATTGATAATTGATTATCAGCAGAGAAAACAGAATTTGTAAGCAATAGCAAACAACAAAGGATAAGCAGCAATGAGCAGCAAGACTTTTTCATCTCATTCCCTTTCAACACAAACCCCAAACGTCCATCGTCTGTCCTCCATCGTCCATCGTTAAAATGGCACCCCGCCTTCGGCGGGCTGTTCTGCGTAGGAGGCATTTTCAAACCGCGTAAATCTTTCCCTGAATATCAGTTCGACGCTTCCGGTCGGGCCGTTACGCTGCTTCGCTATTATCAGCTCAGCTTTATTGTCCGGCTCGTAATCCTTCTCGCCGCGATGATAATAATCCTCGCGGTGCAGCAGCATCACGACATCGGCGTCCTGTTCAATACTGCCGCTCTCACGCAAATCGCTCATCCTCGGCCTATGCCCTTCCCTGCCTTCCGGAGAACGATTCAACTGGCTCAGAACCACAACAGGTATGTTCAGTTCTCTCGCCAACGCCTTGATGTATCTCGAAATTGTCGTGATTTCTTGCTGGCGAGACTCAACCCTGCCTGTTCCTAAATGCATCAATTGCAAATAATCCACTATGATGCACCGGATATCACGCTGACTTTTCAGTCTTCGTGCCTTTGCGCGAAGCCCCAGCGGAGTCAGCGATGAGGTATCATCAATATAAATCGGAGCTTCACTCAATTCGCCGCAGGCATCTCGGAGTGCCTCGTAGTGCTCAGTATCCAGCATCCCCTTTCTGACTTTCTGCGCGTCAATTTTACTGATGCTGCACAAAAATCTCTCAGCTAACTGTTGCCTGCCGGTCTCTAATGAAAATATCGCAACAGGAGCTTTCTCTATCACGCCCGTATGCTCGGCGATATTCAATGCTAAGCTCGTCTTGCCCATACTGGGTCTGCCGGCAATGACTATCATCTCCCCATCCTGTAGCCCGCACGTATTCTCATCAAGCATATAGTAACCCGTCGACAAACCCGTAACATGACTGTCCTTACGCTTCTCTATAAGCTCATAGGCGCGAACGACCAGGTCCTTTAACGCATCAGCAGAACCGCTTATCTTTTTGTCGGTAACGGTAAAAATTTTGCGCTCAGCCTCATCAAGTTTTTGCCCCGGCTCGCCGTCTCCGTTGTACGCATCATTCAAAATGTCACTGGCGGCGGCAATAAGCTCACGCAGCAGCATCTTATCTTTGACAATCCCGGCATAATACATCACGTTGGCCGAGGATGGCACAGAATCCAGAATCTTCGCAAGATATTCTACACCGCCGACTTCCTCTAACTGTTTGCGATTCTCAAGCTCGTCGCGAAGCAGCACCGCGTCGATAGCTTCATCTTTATTTTTCTCGTAAAGTGTAACCAGAGCATCAAAAATAATACTATGCTCGATTCGGTAAAAGGCATCTGTCCTGAGCTGCTCGATAACCTCGCTGATACACGCCGGGTCGATTATCATCGAGCCCAGCACCGCTGCCTCCGCTGCAAGCGATTCCGGCATACTGCGAGCCGCCCCGCCTCGTGGGAACCCGTTAACTACCTCAGTACCGGCGGTTTGGGTGTGTCCGCCTGCACGAATCAGCTTATCGTTATTTTTCCTCGCCATTTGGTTTATTTTCTTGCCTCTCTTCAGGTTCCTTCCCGCCTTTTGGCGAGGTCTCGCCAAGGGCGGACGGGGACATAACATCCTGGCCTTCAGCCACAACAACAACGTTAATGGCAGTCGTCAAATCCTTATCGAATCTGAGCGTTACTTTGTGAGTTCCCACCTGCTTTATATGTTCAGCCAGCTGAACCATCTCGTCGGCGACCTTAAAGCCCTGCGCACGAAGGTTTTCTGCTATCTCCCGCGCCCCGACCGAGCCGAACAAAACTCCCTGCTCATTCGCCTTGGCAGCGACAACCGCTTCCGCCCCTTCCATCGCCGCCGCTACTGCTTCCAGTCGTTCTCTCTCGAGCATTCTTTGTTCTGCCCGCCTCGCTGCTTCTTTTGCCAGAGAACGCAAATTCCCCTCGGTCGGCACAATCGCCAGCCCCTGCGGCAGCAGGTAGTTCCTCGCATGCCCTGTGCTTACTTCAACAACGTCTCCCAGCCAGCCAAGTATCCGGGTTCCCGACGGTGATATTTTGCCGTCGGGCCCCATCTTAACATCCTCGCAAAGCAAAACCTTCATATAATCCTTTCTCCGCCGCAGCGGACTACCC
>CAYYFT010000094.1:0-5981 GCA_964471015.1 uncultured Pirellulales bacterium
AAAAAAATCGAACAAAGAATACTATCACCTCGGCCGCTGTGCCATTTGGCGCCGGCTCTGCCCCGGCCGGCGGTTTGCTCTTCGGCGAAGATTGCCAGACCATCGTTTTCTTTGTTCTTTGCGTATTCGGCGGCGATGTCATTTGTGCTCGATGTGTGATTATAGACAAGGATTTTCCTGCCGATACGTTTAGTATTTACTTTTATTTTGTCGGCGTCGAGATGTTCGTTTTTTGGGTAAACCATAGGTTACCTGTCGAGGGCAATATCGGCCGCTGCTGCTGAGTGAGTGATTGCACCAACGGCGATTCTGTCGACACCACACTGGGCGATAGCCGAAACACTGGTTAGTGTAATGTTGCCTGAGGCCTCAAGCAGCGGTTTTTTGCTTTTTCCGCACATTTCATTTCGCATTTCGACTGCGTGTTTTAACTGCCACTGGCCCATATTATCAAGCAGCACGATATCGACACCCGGAATCTTTAGCACATAATTGAGCTGGTCATCGACGTGGTCAACTTCCACGGCAACGAATTTGACGTCTTTTACCTTTCTGGCCTTACGAACGATTTCTCTAAGTTTTGGCTGAAAGTTTCTGCCGAGCTGTGCCAAGTGGTTGTCCTTAATCAGGATTCCGTCATAAAGCCCCAGTCGGTGATTATGCCCACCGCCGCAGCGGACAGCATACTTTTCGAGGATTCGCCAGCCGGGCATTGTTTTTCGAGTGTCGTAAATTCTTGCTTTTGTGCCCTGAACAGCCCGCACGTATTTGCCGGTTGTCGTAGCTATTCCGCTGAGCCGCTGCAGGAAATTGAGCATAACTCGCTCGGCGCTGAGCATTGAACGTAAAGGCCCTTCGATAGTAGCAAGCCTGCAACCAACATGAGCAGACTGGCCGTCATCCACATAAACCCTTAACTTCAGTCTCGGGTCGTAGTGTCTGAGAATCTCTCTGGCAACCTCCATTCCACAAACTATTATCTCCTCACGCGATATGATATTTGCCCTGTCGATGGTGTCTTTTTTAAAGAGAAGCTCGCTGGTCATATCACCGGCGCCCAGGTCTTCTTCGATTGCCATTTTGATTATCGGTTGCGCTTTTGCAATGTTCAGTTTTTTCATTTGAGTTTTTTCCTTTGTTTGCTGTGCTTTTTTGTGGCCAAATAGCTCCTTTTCTTTTTCCTTGAATCGATGATGGCGAATTCCGGCAGCTCTTTTAATTCGCGCAATTGGTCTCGCAGAAAAGCTGCTCGCTCGAAATCCAGGGTCTGGGCCGCTTCAAGCATTTCTTTCTCAATCTGTCCGGCCAGCTCAACCTTGTCGTATTCACTGTCTCCGAACCGGACCGCCTCGCGGGCGGTCTTCCTCGCCTTTATCTGCTCAGTTAGACTCTTGCGAATTTCCTTTCTTATCGTTTCCGGCGTAATGTTATGCTCTTTGTTGAATTTTAGTTGAATTTTACGCCGTCTTTCGGTTTCGTCAATAGCTTTTTGCATCGATTTGGTAACCGTATCGGCATATAAAAAGACAGTGGCGTTGATATTTCGTGCGGTTCTGCCGATTGTTTGTATCAGTGAAATATGACTGCGCAGAAATCCTTCTTTGTCTGCATCAAGAATTGCAACGGCTGACACTTCCGGCAAATCCAGACCTTCCCGCAGCAGATTTATTCCTACCAGCACGTCGAATTCGCCGTTACGCAGGTCGCGCAGTATCTCGATTCTTTCGAGCGTGTCGATTTCACTGTGCAGATAACGGCATCGAAAACCTTTTTTTGTAATGAAACCGGCCAGGTCTTCAGCCATTCTTTTTGTCAACGTTGTAACGAGCATTCGCTCTTTGGCTTTGACTCGTTTTTCGATTTCACCGAGCAGATGCGAAATTTGATTGCCGGCCGGATGAACCGAAATTTGCGGGTCCACCAATCCGGTGGGTCTTATGATTTGCTCGACAACCTCGTTGTTACATTTTTCCAGTTCGAACTCGCCCGGCGTAGCGGAGACAAAGATAACCCTGGCCCAGTTTTCCTGAAACTCTTCGAATCGCAAGGGCCTGTTATCTAATGCGCTGGGCAGTCTGAATCCATGTTCAATTAAGACCTCTTTTCTGCTTCTGTCGCCGGCCCACATCGCCCGCAGTTGTGGTATGGTAACGTGCGATTCATCTATGAATAATAAAAAGTCTTTCGGGAAGTAGTCAATCAGGGTATAAGGCCTAGCTCCGGGCGACAGGCCTGCCAGGTGTCTGGCGTAATTTTCAATTCCGCTGCAGTAGCCGACCTCCTGCATCATTTCAATGTCATACATCGTTCGGGCCTGCAGTCGCTGGGCTTCGAGGAGTTTGCCATCCTGGCGGAATTGTTGTAGTCGTTC
Organism: uncultured Pirellulales bacterium; assembly: GCA_964471015.1. Taxonomy (GTDB): domain Bacteria; phylum Planctomycetota; class Phycisphaerae; order Sedimentisphaerales; family Anaerobacaceae; genus CAYYFT01. The sequence goes on from CAYYFT010000094.1 coordinate 2,372, forward strand.
TTTTAGCTCGGCCTTTATGCTATCTATAGCGGAACCGATTCTGTCGGCGGGCATAATATAGTGCTCAGCCGGATAGATAAAAACCTGTTCTTCAACGGCAAGGGTTTCGGCGGATATGGGATTTATATAGCTGATTTTTTCAATGCAGTCGCCGAAAAATTCAAAGCGAACCGCAAAGGTTTCGTAAGAAGGATACAGTTCAACCACGTCGCCGCGAACCCGGAATTTCCCCCTTGTAAAGTCGATGTCATTTCTGGTGTACTGCAGGTCTGCAAATCTGCCGAGTAGGTCATTTCTATTGATGCAGTCGCCTATGCGAACAGCCACTACTGAAGCTTTATAGTCTTCCGGCGAGCCGAGACCGAAAATGCAGGAGACGGATGCGACGATTATACAATCGTTTCTTGTTGACAAGCTGGTGGTGGTGGAAAGGCGGAGCCGGTCGAGGTCGGCATTTTTCGAGGCGTCCTTTTCTATGTAGATATCGCGCTGTGGGATGTAGGCCTCCGGCTGGTAGTAATCGTAATAGCTGACAAAATATTCGACGGCATTTTCCGGAAAAAGCTCCCTGAATTCCTCGTAGAGCTGGGCGGCTAATGTCTTGTTGTGTGATATGACCAGGGCCGGCAGGTCAAATCGAGCTAATGTCTCAGCCATTGTGAATGTTTTACCGCTGCCAGTAACGCCCATCAATGTCTGGAACCTCTTACCTGTGCGCAGGCCTTCTGCAAGCCGCTCTATTGCTTTCGGCTGGTCACCCGCAGGCTTAAAACTGCTATTGATTTTAAATTTTGCCATCTGTTAACTATTTACTAAGGTAATTCAGGCAGTTTCCAGAACTATGTATTATACGCCTGGAGTCGGTAAAACTCAAGAGAAAGGGCGGTGTTGACATAGCTATTTCAAACTGGGACAATCGCAGGTGTTTATGAAAAGATATAAAACTGACAGTTTGTTTGAGACGGGGGAAGTGGATTCCCGCTTGCGCGGGAATGACATAGGAGTGAGCTGCAGTCATATTATTCGTGTGGCGTTTGAGTCAGCGGCGGATACGGAGTTTGACTACCTTGTGCCGGATAAACTTTGGCCGATTGAAGCAGGGCAGAGAGTAGAGGCACCTTTTGGCAGGGCCAATAAACTTGAGGCGGGGTTTTGTATAGAAGCGGACGTACCTTTTGAAAAGTCTTTTGCGGCAGGCGGTAAAGGCCGTAAGCTGAAAATAGTTTCCAATGTAATCGATAAAGGGCCATTGTTAGATGCCAAACTGATGGAGCTGGCACGGTGGATTAGCGGTTACTATGTCTGTCCATTAGGGCAGGTTCTTGCTGCAATGGTGCCGGGAGCGGTGAAAAAAGGGGCTGGGGTCAAAACTCAAAGAGAAGTTTATCTTGCTCAAGGTGTTGAAGAGGCCATCGAGAGGGACCCCGCAAAGCGGGAACCCAAATTAAGAGGCAAAAAGCAAAAACAGATTGTTAAGTACCTTCAGCAGAACAAGGCTTTTGACTCGGAGTCGGCTTTAGAGCTGCAGGGTTTACTGGCAGAGATTGGGTGTACAAACGCACCTGTAAAGAGGTTAGCTGAAAAACAGGTCGTTAGAATAATACAAAAGACGATATTAAAGTCCTTGCCGGCTATTCCGGCAGGGATGTCGATAGAGACTGACAGAGTTGTATTAAACGAAGACCAGCAGAAGGCTCTGGCTCATTTCAACGCCGGGATAGATTCAGGCCTGTTCGGCGTTACGCTTTTACACGGCGTTACCGACAGCGGCAAGACCGAGCTTTATATAAGGGCAATTGAGCTTTGTTTACAAAAGGGCAAAAGCGCTATTGTTCTGCTTCCGGAAATTGCCCTTACCGCTCAAACTGTTCAGCGGTTCAGCGCAAGGTTTAAAAAAATAGCTGTGATGCATTCGGGCTTAACCGCTGCTCAGCGCAACGTGCAGTGGCAGAAAATAAGAAGCGGCGAAGCTGATGTGGTTATCGGCGCCCGTTCAGCAGTTTTCGCACCATTATCAAATCTCGGTCTTGTTGTTGTTGATGAAGAGCATGAGCCCAGCTTTAAACAGGATACGGCGCCCCGGTATAATGCGCGGGACGTGGCGATAAAACGAGCTCAGTTGTCAAATGCACATTGTATTTTAGGCAGCGCTACGCCATCGCTGGAGACGCTGTTTAACAGTCGGGGTAAAAAACATTTTAGTGTGGTGCGTTTGCCGAAAAGGGTGATGGACCTGGCCTTTCCTGAAATGAAACTTGTCGATTTGCGAGATGGATTTTACACAAAGGAAGGTATAAGTTTGATTTCTGAGCCGCTGGCTGAACATCTGGAGAACGCACTGGCTAAAGGTGAACAGGCGATTTTACTTTTGAACAGGCGCGGGTACAGTAATTTTGTATTCTGCCCATCGTGCAGATATACGCTGCACTGCCGGAATTGCGATGTAACGTTAACATTTCATAAGTCACCGCCGCGCGACAGCAGCCGAATGCGAACGGTTACAGGTAAACATATGGATTACGGTTTCGCGGTTTGTCATTATTGTGGGGCGCAGACTCTTGTGCCGGAAAAATGTCCTTTATGCGGCGGCGGCTTTGCGATGATTGGGTTTGGCTCGCAACGGCTCGAAACCGAGCTTGCCAAAAAATTTCCACAGGCCCGCATCTCGCGTGTTGACAGTGATTCTATGGCTGGGCGGGACTATTACCGGGTTCTAAAAGATTTTAGCCAAGGCAGAATAGATATATTGGCCGGGACGCAAATGCTGGCCAAAGGTCTGCACTTTCCGAACGTAACGCTGGTCGGCATTATCAGTGCCGATACCTGCCTTTATCTGCCGGATTTCAGGGCAAACGAGCGGACTTTCCAATTGATTTCTCACGTGGCTGGCCGGGCGGGACGCTCCGTGAAAAAGGGTATAGTGTTCGTTCAAACATTTTTGCCGGACCAGCCGGCCATACAGTTTGCGCTCAAAAATGATTTTGACGGCTTCATCAAAGAGGAATTAAAACATCGCAGAGCCTGTAATTTACCGCCGTTTTGGCGACTGGCCGGCTTGATTATGCGGGACAGAAATTTTGATAAGCTCCAGGCCGCCTGTAATGCGATGCGCGAGAAAATCGATGATATTATAAAACGGGACAACCTGAAGATAACTGTCAGAGGGCCGATGCCTGCGGTGATAAATCGAATTCAGCAGTTCCACAGAATGCAGATAATTATCCAGGCGCCGGAGGCGGAAACTATACAGAGGGTTTTTGCAGGTCTGCGAGCCAGCTTATGGCGTCTCCGGCCGGCAGTTAAGGTGGCTATAGATATAGACCCCGTTAACTTATTGTAACTTGCAATTCGTGGAATTATGTGCTATATTTCTTGTTTTGATGTTTATTGACTTTTGAGTATTAAATGGAACGCTACTGTACAAACAAAGCAAAGATGTCATTCCCGCGAAAGCGGGAATCCAGCCGTTTTATCAGCGTTTTCTGGACTCCTGCTTGCGCAGGAGTGACACTACATCTGTTCCATTGTTTATTCAAACATCAATAGCGGGGTGTAGCTCAGTTTGGCTAGAGCGCTGCGTTCGGGACGCAGAGGTCGCTGGTTCGAATCC
>CAYYFT010000095.1:0-5903 GCA_964471015.1 uncultured Pirellulales bacterium
CCGTCGTCTGTATCTATTCGACTTTTTTGCAGCGAAGTTTCGACCAGATATTCCAAGAAGTAGCGTTGCAGAATCTGCCGGTCGTTTTTTGTATCGACAGGGCCGGCGTCGTCGGCTCCGACGGGCCAACACATCACGGGCTGATGGATATCGGCTTTTTGAGAATGATGCCGAATATGGTTCTGACAGCGCCTGCTGATGAGGGCGAATTAAAACTGGCTTTGGAATTTGCTCTGGCAGAAAATAAACCGGTCTGTTTAAGGTATCCAAGAGACCTTGTCCCATCGAATGAGTTTGACAGATCCGCTTGTGCTAAGCCCTTCGAATTGGGCAGGAGCGTTGTTGTCAGAAGCAGCCCTGATTCAGCTATTGCAATCATCGCTTATGGAAGCGTGCTTACCGAAGCCCTTGAGGCGGCTCAACTATTGGAGCAGGAGGGCATTGACATCGATGTGATAAACGCACGATTTGCTGCTCCCGTCGATGAAGAAATTATTTCTCTACTCAGCCGCCGCAAAGGTATAATAACGGTAGAGGACCATAGTCTTGCCTGCGGCTTTGGCTCAGCCGTCCTTGAGGCCGCTGCTGCAGCTTTGCCCGGGCAAATTAAAAAGCCGATTGTGGTGCTCGGTATGCCGAGGACATTTTTAAAGCACGATTCCCGCAACGCTCAGCTTATGCAGGCCGGTATAAATGCCGATAGTGTAGTGCAGACGGCGAAAGAAATGCTGAACTCCGCCGGATAATCGGCCGGCAATTCAGACGATGGCACATAGATTCAAAAAATGGTGGGGTTTTTCGCTGCGACGGCTGGAACACGAAGAAGGATGTTTTTAAAATGGCGAAAAGCAATTTGCCAAAATTGGTGATTTTCGGCGACCCGAAAAAGGGGCACGTTGCTGAGGTAATTAAGGACTTTCTCGGTTTTGCGAAGGGCAAAGCCGACGTCGTTGCCAGCTATGGTATAGACGAGTGCACCGTTGATATTTTGAAGGAAGCTGACTTTGCAGTTGTCTTCGGCGGCGATGGGAGCATTACCTCAGCTGCAAGACAATTGAGTCAGGTCAATGTGCCAGTCATAGGTGTTAACCTCGGCAAGCTCGGTTTCCTCGCCGAATTCAGCGTCAGAGAGCTTAAAGAATTTCTTCCTTCTTTAACATCCGGAAAATTGCATATAGAAAAACGAATGATGCTCAGGTGCAGGATTTTCAACGAAGGCCAGGAAAAATTCTGCTCGGCAGCTATCAATGATGTTTTTATCACAGCCGGTCCTCCTTTCAAAATGATTGAGTTGAAGATGTCGGTCGATGGTCAGTCCGCCATAGATGGGTTGGTAAGTGACGGCCTTATAATTGCTACGCCCACCGGCTCGACGGCTTACAATCTCTCAGCGGCCGGGCCGATACTTTCAGCAAATATGGAAGCAATGGTTATTACGCCAATTTGTCCACATTCGTTTAGCTTCAGACCCATCGTTATCAATGCTGACAGCAAAGTAGAGGTCTTTGGAGTCAGTGTCAATGAAGGCACTACTGTTTCTATCGATGGTCAGATTTCGTGCAAACTGTCAATTGATGATGTGGTAAAAATCGAAAGGAATAAAGGCGATTTTCTCGTGGTGAACAACCCGCTTAGGACACAGTGGGATACTTTGGCGACTAAGCTCAGTTGGGCGGAAAAGCCAAAGTACAAGAGAAACCCCATTTTGCAATAACTCGTAAAATGCTAACTCGATGGCATAAAACGGTCGATTGCCGGGTTTCCCGCTTTGCGGGGTCGGTTTAATTATGAACATAATCCCTGCGTAGGAGATATTTAATATTATGAAAAGGCTATGGGTATATATTATTGTTGGTTTGCTGTTTTTCGCTGCTTTTTCAGGAACTTCCCTGGCTGTTGAAAACCGTATCAGTTCGAGCACGATTCCACCAAGCGTCCGACGTGAAGGCCTCATTCGCAGCCCTAACCCGATTGACAGAAGCAGCAACCTGCCGGTTACCGGAAATATCAGAGACGGAAGATACTTTCGAGGTGTAGTGCCATATCGTGCGCCAAACTATTTTGGAGAGACGCTTCCTTCATCATCACTTGATTCGTTTTTGAGAGATTCAGCCGGCCCGGAGGATTTCAGCCGTTCCACCGCAGGATACAAACCATATTATTCACCAAGCAGGACGGTAACAACTACGATGCCTGGTTACTCTGGTGTGATTACGCCGCCTACTATGAACATCGATGGTCGTGCTGCCCAGGCTGGTGTCGTCGGGGCTTTGCCGCCCCGCCGTGCCGTTATGCTCGACCCCGGAGCTGCGGTATCTTTGAGACGCTCGCGACCAATGTCGATGACGCCTGAAGAACTGGAGAAGCTAATTTCATATAAAACCCCCACAGACTCACAACAGGTAAGGCTGACCGACCAGCAATACCAGGCCAAGATAGAGCAATTGAAGCGCGACATAAGGCGGTTAGGTGACAAAACCGCTGAACTCAAGACAAGCCTGACCAGCCGGGATGACTATTTGTTGCCCTCCACTGTAATGGAATCAGCGGGCGATATCCCGCAACGGTTTGAAAAACCGACACAAAAAGAGCAAGCCGAAGGAGAAAGTCCTGAGACCTCGTTTATTGAGTCCTGGGACCCCGATAAACAGCTTGATGTTTATGAACAAATGAAACGACAGTTCGATGATTCGCAAAAAGGTCGTGAGCCAGCTATACAACAGGCCGAAGATACTGCCGGCTCTCCGTTAGTCCGCCTGGGGACGCCTGACGGCGGAGTCTATAGGACTGCCGCAGGTCAAGGCGGCAAGGAACCTGGCGAGGAGCAAGCTCGGGAGAGTTCTCAGGCAAAGCTTGCTGAAACCGATTTATCTCTTGTCAGAGCCAAAGATATTTCGGGCCTGCTCGAAACTTTTGCTTCCTTTTCAGAAGACAAATTCAATCAGCATATGCGCGCTGCAGAACTGCATCTGAAGCAGGGCAAATACTATCGGGCTGCAGATGCCTATACTCTGGCATCGCTTTACAAGCCGGATGACCCCCTTGCCTATGCCGGAAAGGGCCACGCACTCTTTGCCGCCGGCGAATATATGAGCAGTGCCCTCTTCCTTTCCAGGGCCTTGCAGATTTTCCCCGGGTATGCGCAGTTTAAAATCGACATTGAGGCTATGGTAGGTGACAGGGACAAGCTTGAGACCCGCGTAGTCGATGTTGAAGAATGGCTCCAGAGAAGTAGTGCCCCTGAACTGCACTTTTTGCTCGCCTATGTGTATTACCAGATGGACAGACCTCAGCGGGCTAAAGAAGCTATCGATGCGGCCTACGAAATGATGCCGGAGGCCCCGGCTGTGCTCGCACTTAAAAAGGCTATCGAAGATAGTATATAGCATATGGTCGATAGTGAATAAAAAAAACAACAAGTGAACAACTGCGGGTTTTAACCCGCGGTTGTTTCCTGGAAATGAGCAGTCTGGATGTTAGTTCTTCTTAGCCAACCGCTTCCTGCGAGAATGATTGGTAGCTTTATCGGCACAGTCTTTGCACCACGCCGCTAATCCATCCTTGTGGCGGCGCTTTTTGTAAAATTCACTCTCTGCCTTCCACTTTTTGCATTTGCTGCATCGCTTCTGTTTCACACCGCCGAGAACCCGATGGCGATCCTCGTATTTGCGGTATCTTTTCGGCTCTCTTCCCTCTCTCTCGCAGCGCTCTCGGTAATATTGGCTGTTGCACTCTTTGCACCAGTATCTCAATCCATCTTTGGATTTGCCATCTTTACCGAATTTACTCTTGTCCTTCCACTTTTTGCATTTAGTGCATTGCTTCATTTTGGTTGTCTTTCTATTCTCCTTTTTCAATAAATGTTAGTCTATCTTATAGAGCGCCAAAAGGCAATAATTTAGTTTGTTTTTCCTATTTTTGTAGCGGTTTGGAATTCGCATAGTAATGCGAAAAATAATTTTTTTCTTTTCCCTTCTGCTGTCAGCCGTTATCGCTGCGAAGCGTCAACTTCCTGAAAACGTAAGTTCTGACAACGCAGAACTCGTCGTATCTATCTGTCGGCCGCGGTTTTGCCGCTTGACTCTGTCCCCATTATGCCGTAGAATTCGCAACCGAAAGCCGGGGTTCATCACGGCGAGGTAAAATATGCAGATAAAATTACGGTTTCTCGGAGCCGCTCAGAATGTTACCGGTTCCCGGCACATGCTCGAAGCTAATGGCGTCCGCCTTCTTATAGACTGCGGGCTTTATCAGGAAAGACAGCTCATAAAAAGAAACTGGGACCCTTTTCCAGTACCGCCTGACAGTATTGATGCCGTCCTTTTAACTCATGCCCATCTCGACCATTGTGGTTTGTTGCCGAAACTTGTTAAAGAAGGGTTCAAAGGCAAAATATATTGTAACCCTGCTACTGCAGAGATTACGCAGATTATTCTTTTGGATTCAGCTAAGATACAGGAAGAAGACGCAGAGCATAAACGCAAAAGGCACGAAAAGCAGGGACGAAAAGGGCCGTATCCGGAGGTCCCCCTTTATACCACCGAGGACGCTCAGGCCTGTTTCCCGCTCTTCTCGCCTATCAAATACAAGCAGTCCGTAACTCTTGGCGATGGCATCGAAGCCACTTTCTATGATGCGGGCCACGTCCTCGGCTCTTCGATAATAAGAGCCAAGGTGCGCCAGAATAGCCAGGAAAGGATTATTTTGTTTTCCGGCGATATTGGCAGACCGGACAGGCCTATAGTATGCGACCCGACTGTTTTTGACGCCGCTGATTATGTCCTCATTGAGTCCACCTACGGCAACAGAGTCCACGACGACACCAGAGACGTGAAAAAAATGATTGGTAACGTCATAAACTCAACAAAGGAAGCCGGCGGCAACATTATAATCCCCAGCTTCGCACTTGAACGTTCCCAGGAGGTCTTGTATTACATAAACGAATTACTGCTCGAAAAAGCAATACCGCGTCTGAGGATTTTCCTGGACAGCCCAATGGCTTCGAGGATTACAAAGGTTTTTCAAAATCACCCTGAGTTATTCGATGAGCAGATGGCTGAATTTATTAGAAGTCTAAAATCCCCCTTTAATTTGCCGCAGCTCCAACTGGCCGGAAAAGCCGATGAGTCAAAGGCGATTAACCGTATAAAAGAAACGATTATCGTTATAGCCGGCTCCGGAATGTGCACCGGCGGCAGAATAAAGTATCACCTGGTCAACAATATCTCCAGACCGCAAAGTTCCATAATGTTTGTGGGCTACCAGGCCGTCGGCACTCTTGGAAGGCAAATCGTCGATGGCGCAAAAAAAGTCCGAATACTTGGCCAGGACTATCAGGTCAACGCCAGAATCGTCCGAATACACGGCTTTTCAGCACATGCAGACAGAAACGAGCTTCTCGAATGGCTGAAAGGACTGGAAACGCCTCCCAGAAAGGTTTTTGTCGTCCACGGCGAGTCCGAAAGCGCATCCGGTTTCGGTGATTACCTCAGAGAGCAGACGGGCTGGGACGTCTCTGTCCCCGCTTATCAGGATGAAGTTGTCTTGAAGTAGCGATACACAAGCTAACAAAAAAGTAAAAGTAGTAGGGCGGGACTCGCCCCGCCGAAGCAATGCGGTGGGGTAAACCCCACCCTACAAAGCTTCTGCTGCTACGACAGTAACCGGTGCAATTTGCTCCAGCTGCTCTTTAAGCTTCGCCGCCTCTCCGACAACGACTATTACCAGCTTGTCCGGTTCTATCGTCTCTCGAACCAGTCGTTCGCAATCTGCCCGTTCGGCCTTTGCAATCCCGTCGAGTAATCTCTCGAGATAATCATCGCCGAGTTCCTGCGATTCAATCAGCCACAAATCGCTCGCAATCTGCTGCGGCGTCTCGCGATGTCTGACAAAGCTGCCGAGTA
>CAYYFT010000096.1:0-5900 GCA_964471015.1 uncultured Pirellulales bacterium
AGGTCATCGTTCATAAAGGAACGGAGCGGCCTTTCAGCGGTAAATATAATGACCATTTTGAAAAAGGGATTTATACCTGTAAACGGTGCGGAGCAGGATTGTTCGAGTCATCTTCGAAATTCGAGTCCGGCTGCGGCTGGCCAAGCTTCGATGAGCAGATTAAGGGAGCGGTGAAATGGCAAAAGGATGCGGACGGTGCGCGGACAGAAATTATCTGTGCGAAATGCGGTGGGCATTTAGGGCATTTGTTTTTGGGTGAAGAACTTACACCGAAGAATACTCGCTATTGCGTGAACTCTATCTCGATGGCTTTTGTATCGGAGAAGAAGACGGAGAAGGCGATATTCGCCTCCGGCTGTTTCTGGGGGACAGAGCATTACTTCAAGGGGGCGCCCGGAGTGGTATCCACAACCGTTGGTTACACTGGCGGCCATTTGGATAATCCGAGCTATGAGCAGGTCTGCACCGACAAGACCGGCCATGCCGAAGCCGTCGAGGTCGAGTATGACCCGTCGAAGACCAGTTTCGAGAAGCTGGCGAAGCTGTTTTTCGAGACCCATAACTTTACACAGCTCAATCGTCAGGGGCCGGACGTAGGGACGCAATACCGGTCCGCAATTTTCTATTTGAACCAGCAGCAGCGAGAAGTTGCTACGCGGCTGGTGGAGGAGCTTACAAAAAAAGGTTACGATGTGAAGACCCAGATAGTGCCGGCTGACAAATTCTGGTCTGCGGAGGAGTATCACCGGGATTATTACGAAAAGAGAGGGGAAATTCCCTATTGCCACATATCTCAGAAAATCTTCTGAGCTGTTTTTCTTCGGAGAATCCAAACCTGGGGTTTAGATATTAGTTATCGGTTCTGAATGGAGAAGCGGGCAGGCCTTTCTTATTATATAAATTTGCACCATCGGGATTGTCGGCCCAGGCATAGCGGACAGCAACGGGATTTGTCACCTCGTCGCTCCAGACAACGATTTTGTCACCTTCTATTTTAGCTTTTGCCCAGAGGAATTTTTTGTCGGGGCCGGCAATGGCGAAATACTTCAGTTCCTCACATCCTTTAGCAACTAATCCGCCATCGGTATTTGTGAACGTGAGAATGATTTTGTTGCCATCGGCTTTCATAGACTGGTAAATCGGACCTGAATAGACGACATCTTTCTCGCCATAAGCGACGTTTTGAGCTGCAAGGGCAAGGCGTTTGCCTACGTCTTCTTTATTTAAAGGATGGATGTCGTTCCATTCACCGATGTCGATGGCAACAGCCATTGCGGTGTTGGGGACAGTGAGCGTTTTAAGCTGAGCTTCTCTAACCTCAGCCCAGTCGCTTTCGGAGGGCTGGTCTTTAACCTCCATAAAATTGTGCAGCTGGACATACAAGAAGGGGAAATCGCCCTGATTCCATTTTTGTCTCCAGTCGGCTATAAGAGCTGAGAAAAGTTTGTGATATTCAGGCGGATATTTGGCGTTGGATTCCCCCTGATACCAAATCACACCTTTTATGGAGTAGTTCAAGAGGGGGGCAATCATACCATTAAATAATCCCAAGGGCTTCCATCGAATGAATATCTCGGGCGGCAGGGGGTCCATAGTCGCGCCTAATTTGTATTGCCACTGGCCTTTTAAGTCAATTGTCTGTCCTGCCGCTGAGAGCTGATAGGTTTTATCGAGAACAAAGCCGCCGCGTCCGGCGTTATTAATAACCCTTACGACGATGATATTTTTGCCTTCCTTGAGCAGGTCCGCAGGGACATCATATCTTCTCGGGGGGTACTGGTATGAAACTGAGCCGACAAATGTGCCGTTAATATAAGTCTTATCAGCATCTACAACCCTGCCCATCCTAAGTATTGCTGGTTTACCGGCCATAGAAGCAGGAACATCAAATTCTTTTCTGAACCAGACAACGCCGTTGACAGGGCCTAACTGCCCGTTCGCCCAGTAGCCGGGGACATCCATAGTCGGCCATTGCGAAGCATCGTAACTCGTATCAAACCACATTTTTCCCTTATCGGCCAAACCTTCATCTTTTTGGTCCAAAAGCGTGTACCAAGCATTGCTAACGGTTTTATTTCTTTCCTTGATTTGGTTAACGTAGGCGTTGTCCTTGTATTGAACAGCTACTTTGAGGTGTTCGGGAAACGCCTTTAAGGCATCTTCACTCATCCAGGCCTGAGCGGGTGAGCCGCCTAAGCACGTTTTTATCAAGCCGATGGGGACGTGGTATTTTTCGAATAACTCTTTTGCGAAAAAATAACCCGCGGCCGTAAAATTGAGAACGGTTTGGGGATTTGCCAATTCCCAGCTACCCGATTGGAAATTTTCCTCAGGCATTTTGAAATTATACCTATCCGGGACGAGAAACTGCCTTATGGACGGGTTTTCAGAATCAGCAATGACATCTTCATAGCGGTCTCTTACCCTTTCCATAGGCAGAACCATGTTTGACTGGCCGGAACATACCCATACATCGCCAATCAGGATATTTTTTAGAGTTATGTGATTGGCAGCATTAATTTCCATTTCGTAGGGGCCACCTGCTTTTAATTGGGAAATGACTACCATCCATTTACCATCTGAGTCGGCTGCGGCGGTATATGTATTGCCTTTAAAGTTTATAGTTACCTCTTCACCGGCGTCAGCCCAGCCCCAAAGTTTTACCTCGGCATCTCTCTGTAAAACCATGCCATCGCTTACCAGGAGCGGAAGCCTGACATTGCAAAAGGCCGCCTGAGAAATCAAGAGTGCATAACAAGATACTACTAAACCAAGTATTTTTATGTTCAACTTCATACGTAGTATTCCTTTGCTTTTTTTACAGGTTAAAATTCTGGTCATTTCCAGCGTTTATATCGTTTTTGCATAAGACTCGAAGGCCAAGTCTACCTAACAATAATTATACAGTCTGTATGTGTTTTGTAAAAACCTCTTTTTCGCGGGACAATATTATGGCTGGTTACAGGCAAAAGTGGAAAATCGCATAGTGCGTTATAAGTAATTGTTAAATTAGAGGGTTGGGTTATAATAACGATGACGACTGGATCCCCGCCTGCGCGGGGACAAGGCGAATTTTGTTAAAAGGAGGTCAAAGATGAAATTGTATCTTGTTCAGCATGCAAAAGCGGCTTCGGAGCAGGCGGACCCGCAACGAGGGCTGACGGAAAAGGGGTGCAGAGAAATACAAAAAGTCGCCGCATTTATAAAACCTTCGAACCTGTGCGTTGACTATTTGTGGCACAGCGGGAAGAAACGGGCTGCACAAACAGCCGAAATCTTAGCCGAAGCTATCAAGATAAAAACGTTAAGTATCCACGACGGCCTTGGGCCGAATGACGACGTTAAGGCCTTTAAGGATGAGGTTATCTCGGCTGACGGCGATATTGTGGTCGTCGGGCATCTGCCCTTTTTGAGCAAATTAGCCTCGCTGCTTTTAGCCGGGGCCGAATCGGCAAATACGGCGGCGTTCAAAAACGGCGGTATTGTCTGTTTAAACTATTCCGAAGAGAATCAATGGCAAGTAGAGTGGATGGTAACGCCGGAGCTTCTTGCCTGAAAAAACCAAATGTGAAATCTTCACTTTTCAAGACAAAAGATAAACTCTCTCGAACTCAGCATATCCGGAGAAGTTATCTTCAGTGCGTTCCCACCCCAGAGAGATAGCAGACGGCACATCTCACGGGGCAGGCGGGAAGTGGATTCCTGCCTTCGCAGGAATGACAAAGTGCGGTACAGCAACCGCTTGTGCCGTATGCCATTTACGTTTTGGAAACCAATTGAAATTTCTTGACAAATCGAGCCGGCTTATGCAAAATGAAAACATTGTCAGGAGAAATTATGTTTTTTGACCGTATAAATGGAAAATCCAAATATCGTGTCGTCTGCGTCCTTTTGAGCATAATATTTGTTTCGTTGCCTTTAACAGCACAGCCGTCAGGTGGGCCTTACGGCCCGATTCGGCAAAGATACGGTTTGCCGAAGGCAGCAGGTAAAATTTACTATGTGGCACCTGATGGAAAGGCGGAGGAGACAGGAAAAACGCTTGAGAAGCCGACGACCTTAGAAGCGGCCATAGAGCGGGTGGTAACCGGCGATGCAATCGTGATGCGCGGCGGGATTTACCGCACGGGCGAGCTGGTATTGAACCAAGGAATCACAATACAGCCATACGCGGATGAACAGCCGATTTTGAAGGGAACCTTCGTAGCAACAGAGTGGGAGAAACTAAGGAACGGATTATGGAGGACATCGTGGAGCTGTTTATTCCCCGCCAAGCCTCTGGGCTGGTGGTGGCGCAGCTTTCATGGGAGAGAAACTCCGCTGCATCGTTTTAACAATGATATGGTGTTCGTGGACGGGAAATTCCTGCAATCGGTCGGCTGGGAAGGCGAAGTTGACGCTAATTCTTATTTCATCAACTATGATACAGAAGAGGTTTTCATCAGCATTGACCCGACAGACAAATTAGTGGAAATCACCGCTTTTAACGGCGGACTTACGCGAACAACCAAGGAATGTCACGGTAAAACTTCAGACCGCAAGGGTCCTGTTATTCGTGGAATTACTTTCACCCAATACGCCTTCCGTGCGATAGAAGTGGAAGGGACGGACCCGGAGGGTTTGTCCGATGAGTCCAAGCACGGGAAGGAAGTGATGGGGACGACGCTGGAGAATTGCACGATTACTTTCTGTTCGCGGGTCGCCGCTTATTTACGGGGAGATAAATTAACACTGCGGCACTGCTTAGTGAGCGACACGAGCACGGAAGGCATTTACATCATCGCTTCGTCCGATGTTTTATTAGAGAAAAACATTTTCACCCGTAACAATATCGAGAACATCACCGGATATTTTCCCGCGGCGGTGAAGATATTTAATCAATGTTATCGAGTCATGTGCCGGGACAACCTGGTCATCGACCTTCCGAATTCGAACGGCATCTGGTATGACGTAGGCAATGTTGACGGCCGGTTTTTCGATAACTGGGTCGAGAGTGTAGGCAATGTCCAAGGGCGGCTCACCAGCGGGCGGTGGTGGCCGAGCGATAGCGGATTCTTCTTTGAAATCTCAAAAGGGGTGATTTGCGCCGGAAATTTGTTTGTCAATTGTGACCAGGGCATTCGTGTGCTCAACAGCTGCGATGCTCAAGTTTACCAAAACACATTAGTGAACAGCACTGTATTCTTCGGGCGCACCGCAAGAAGTGCGGTCGGCGACCATTTCGGCTGGCATCCGAGCACCGGCCCGGATGTCAACGACCGGGACGGGCACGTATTTGTCAATAACCTGCTCACAGCGGATAAAAATTTTCGCGGACCGCTTTTGGTTTTCTGGCAGATGGAATCCCTGTGTGAACGGCTCAATAGGCCGCAAGCCAAACAACTCGATTATAATGTGTATGTACGAGGTGGAGAGACAGCATCTGAACCGTTGATTTTGTGGAGTCCCGCGGCGGTTGATAATTGTCAGATGAGATTTGAGTCACTGGAGGGTCTGCAGAAGCTGCATCCGGAATTTTCGGCCCACAGCCAGTATTTCGCCAATTATAATGGGCCCTTATTCAAGAGTCCCAGACTGGGCAATTACCAGTTATTAAAGGCATCTCCAGCATCTAAAGCTGCAACCCGTCCCCCATCTGAAATAAGGAAGCTTCTCAGCCGAAAAAAGAAAGCTCGGTTTGTTGGAGCTTACCCTCCACTTCCGTGAATCTGAAAAGTAAGGAATCCTCGATATTATTTTTCGGCTTGTTTTGCTAAAGCAGCGGCGCCGATTATGCCGGCATCTTCACCAAGTGTGGCGAAACAAATCTCAACCGTCTCTTTCTTCAAATGCCAGATTTGCTCGTTGAAGTAGTCCTTTATCCGGTTTAGCAAAACGTCACCTGCGGCAATCATACCGCC
>CAYYFT010000097.1:0-5891 GCA_964471015.1 uncultured Pirellulales bacterium
TTGGGTGTTATTATCCGTGACCTCGACCCCGACCTGGCAGAATCATTAGGGCTTAAAGAAGCCAAAGGCGTTGCTGTCACTGAAGTTATCGAAGGTACCGCAGCCGAGAAGGCTGGAATGAAGCGATACGATGTCGTTGTCGAATTTAACGGCGAGAAAGTCGAAAAAGTCAACGAGTTTCGCAGCCGCGTCGCAATGCTGAAACCCGGCACCAAGGTGGAAATTGTCGTTGTCCGCAATGGTAAACGAAAAACGCTTAATGCCGAACTCGGCGAAAGCTCCACAGAGCTTCAAAACGCCAAAACACCCTTAAAGGCGATAGAGCAATTAGGCCTTACCGTCCAAAACCTCACAGATGATTTGGCCAAACGCTATGGCTACGAAGACCAGGAAGGTGTCATAGTTACCCAGGTCGAGCCCGGCTCAGAAGCTGCAGGAAAAGGTATTAAACCCGGAATGCTGATTATGGAAGTCGACCGAAAGCCCGTCAGAAACACAAAAGACTTCGACCAGGCTATAGAAAAGGCCGCCGAAGCAGGAAAAGTGCTGTTTTTAATCAACGACGGACGTTACCGCCTGCTCATTGTGCTGAAACTGCCCGAAAAATAAATTACACTTACGGTTTTTCTTTAAACACCTCAGCCCCGCTCTTAAGCGGGGCTTTCGTTTTGACTACAGGGTTACCACTCCATAAAAACCGCTGAAGGAACGGCGTAAATATATTGTCACGTCTGGAACACGACGTTAAACTTGCCGGTTATATGTTTGGGAAGATATTATCTTTTTATACGAAGTATTTTGCCGTTTGGGTCATTTTATTCGCAGTGGTGGCCTATTTCTTTCCCGAACCTTTCGTTGCCTTGAAAGACTATAACAAGCACTTCTTCGCTCTGACAATGTTCGGTATAGGGGCGGTACTGCAGATGGAGGATTTCAAACGAATTGCTGAAAAACCGATTGTCGTCTTCATCGGCTCAGCCGCACAGTTCACTATTATGCCTCTGGGAGCTTTCGTCCTCGCCAAAGTTTTCGCCTTCCCGCCAGAGATTGCGGTCGGTTTAATATTGACCGGCTCAGCCCCCGGTGCAATGGCAAGTAACGTTATGAGTTATATCGCCAAAGCCGATACCGCCTACTCGGTTTCGCTGACGACTGTATCTACTCTACTCTGCCCTTTATTAACACCGGGCCTGACTTTTCTACTGGCTCGCTCACAGCTGGATATCCCTTTCGCAGGGATGGTTCTTGATGTGATTTATATGGTCATTTTGCCTTTGTTTATCGGCTTTGGCATCAGGCATTTTCTCAGGGAAAAACTGGAGAAGCTTTTGCCGATTTTCCCCGCCATATCGGTAACCTTTATAATATTTATCTGCTCGCTGGTTATAGCCCTCAATAAAGATTATTTGCCAAAGATAACAGGGTTGATTCTTGTGGCGGTTATAATATTGAACGTTTATGGAATGTTAGCTGGTTTCGGTGTGGGCGTTATCTTTCGAATGGCCCGGAACAGAAAACGAACCCTCGCCATCGAGATTGGAATGCAAAATGCCGGATTAGGCACAGCTCTGGCCCTCGAGCATTTCGGTGAAAAAGCGGCGATGCCAGCGGCTGTTTTCGTCTTCATCTGCATTATTACCGCCTCCGTAATGGCCGAAATCTGGCAAAAAACAGCCGCCGAACCAGTAGCAGAATAAATAGTATATATTAGCCGGCAGCGATTGCATTTTAATAACAAAAGTGTTACAATCCCGTGTTGTTTGCAAATTTTAGAGCTTTAACGGGCAGCCCTTTACCTTGGCTGCCCCTTATTATGTTTGCAAAATATTTTAGGAGTCCAAAAATATGGCTTGTAATTTGGCAATTGCAGGAGTAACCGGAGCTGTCGGACAGGAATTTCTAAAAATCCTCCAACAACGAGAGTTCCCCTTCGATTCTCTGAAAGTCCTTGCAAGCAGCCGGTCAGCCGGCAAGAAAATCGAATTCAAAGGAAAAGAATACACTGTCGAAGAACTGACTAAAAACAGCTTCGACCGTATCGATATCGCTCTGTTCAGCGCCGGCGGTGCCAGAAGCAAGGAGTTTGCTCCTGCCGCCGCAAAAGCCGGCGCGGTTGTGGTCGATAATTCTTCAGCCTTTAGAATGGACCCGAAAGTGCCGCTGGTAATCCCCGAAATAAATCCAGAGAAAATAAAAGAGCACAAAGGTATCGTCGCAAACCCGAATTGTTCGACAATCGTCGGCATTGTGCCGGTCTGGCCGCTGCACAAGGCGAATCCCGTCAAAAGGATGGTTGTCAGCACCTATCAGGCAGCCAGTGGAGCCGGAAGGCAGGCAATGCTTGAATTAGAAAATCAAAGTCGTGAAATTCTTGATGGCAAAAAACCAACCTGCAAAGCCTTTCCATATCAGATAGCGTTTAACTGCTTTAGCCATAATTCTGCGCTGTCCCCGAACGGATATAACCTGGAAGAGATGAAAATGGTCAAAGAAACCAGAAAGATTTTCGACTGCCCGGATATTGCAATTACCTGCACCTGTATTCGAATACCTGTGTTTCGCGCCCATTGTGAGAGCATCAACCTTGAATTTACTGACCCCATCACCGCCGACCAGGTCAGGGACCTCTTGAGCACCGCGCCGGGCGTTTCGGTATTAGATGACCGCAAAAACAATCGTTTCCCAATGCCAATCGATGCCACCGGCAAGGACGATATCTTTGTCGGCCGAATACGTCAGGATGAATCCATACCTGAGAACCGAGGCATCAATCTCTGGGCCGCCGGAGACCAGCTGCGAAAAGGAGCTGCCCTGAACGCTGTCCAAATCGCAGAAAAGCTGCTGTAGCACAGGAGTCAGGAGCCAGAATTCAGAAGCCGGAATGAAAAAATCTGCAAAAACCTTTAAAGATTTGATTGTTTGGCAAAAGGCTCATCAATTTGTTTTGGCGGTTTACAAAGCAACCTTAGATTTCCCCAAAAGTGAAGTCTACGGCTTAACATCTCAGTTCAGATGTGCCGCAGTATCTATACCTGCCAATATAGCAGAAGGCTTTAAGAGAACCCACAAAGCCGATAAAGCCCGCTTTATGAATATAGCACAAGGTTCTTTGGAAGAATGCCGGTACTATCTTATTCTAACGGAGGATATAGGATATTGTGAGTCCTCAAGTCTTTTATCCAAACTTGAGGAAGTTAGCAAGTTGCTTGAGGCGTACTCTCGCTCTATAATTGATTCTACTATGTGATGTTATTCTGAATTCTGAATGCTGACTTCTGACTTCTCTTAAAATGGCGATTCGCAATATAAAATTAACCATCAGCTATGATGGCTTGAACTACAGCGGCTGGCAGAATCAGCCGGGTAAAAATACCATCCAAGGCCTGCTCCAGCAGGCGCTCGGCGGGCTGACCGGCACCTTCATCAAAATAAATGGTGCCAGCCGAACCGATGCAGGCGTCAGCGCCCTCGGACAGGTTGCAAACTTCCTTATCGACTCACCGATACCAACTGAAAATTTCGTCAAGGCATTTAATCACCGCCTCCAGCGAGACATCGTTGTTACCGAAGCCGTTGAAGTCGACCGTGATTTTGATGTGTCAGGTTCGGCAAAGAGCAAACTATACCGATACACGATTTTCACCGGCAAAAAACGAAACGTCCTGAAAACCCGAAATTGTTGGCACCGGCCCGCACCTCTTGATATTGCCGCGATGGACGCCGCTGCAAAGATGCTGCTCGGCAAAAAGGACTTCAAATCCTTCGCATCCGCCGCAGATAAACGCAAAAACTCAATTCGCACTGTAATGCAATGCCGGGTTACACAGGAAGACAAGTGGGTTTATATAGATATCGAAGCAGACAGGTTTTTGTATAATATGGTCAGAAATATCGTCGGAACTCTTGTTGAAATCGGCAGAGGCAAATGGATGCCTGAAAAGATAAACGAAATTCTCGAAGCAAAAGACCGCAAGGCCGCCGGCCCCATCGCTCCCGCCGCGGGCCTGTGCTTAATGTGGATTAAATATTGAAAATCACCCACATAATAACTCGTTTGATTCTCGGCGGCGCACAGGAAAATACGTTAATCACCTGCAAGCTGCTCGCACAGCGCGGCCACGATGTTACCCTCATCACCGGCCCCGCATTGGGCCCTGAGGGCGAGCTCTTCGAACAAACCAGAAGCCAAAGATATAAAACAATTGCGATTAACTCGTTGCGTCGGCAAATCAATCCTGTTTATGACATACCGGCCTACAGAGCAATAAAAAAGCATCTCGCAGAAATCCATCCTGATATTGTCCACACACACTCCGCAAAAGCAGGCATCTTGGGTCGTTTCGCCGCCCACGCCGTTCGCCGAAAGCCCCCAGGTTCATCCTGGGGGTTCAAACCTGCCATCATCCACACAATCCACGGCCTGGCCTTTCATCCATACCAGAACAAGTTAATAAATAGATTCTATATTGCCATCGAAAAAGCCGCCGCAAAGCGAACCGACTCCTTCATCAGCGTCGCCGATGCAATGACCAATCAGGCAATTGCTGCTGGTATCGGTTATCCCGAACAGTTCACAACCGCCTATTCTGCTATCGAAGAAGATGATTTCCTCCAGCCGATCTCCGAACAGCTCAGAAGAACCTTCCGTCAAAAATACGGAATCGCCGAAGATGCTGTCGTGCTTGTTACTATTGCACGGCTCTTTATGCTAAAAGGCCACGACTACATTATCGAATCAGCCGAAAAGCTCTCGAAGCAATACAAAAACGCAGTCTGGCTTTTCGTTGGAGATGGTAATCTGGCGGAACACTACAAAAAGCAGGTTCGCCGGTCAGGGCTTTCCGAAAAAATCAAATTCACCGGCCTACTGCCGCCGCGCCAAATCCCAGTCGCCATCGCTTCTTCAGATATACTTGTCCACTGTTCGTTGCGGGAAGGCCTTGCTCGCACCCTGCCTCAGGCAATGCTCTGCGGCAGACCGGCTGTCTCTTTCGACGTTGACGGCGCACGCGAAGTCGTGAACGAAAACACCGGCCGACTAATTGAGCCGAAAAATGTCCAGCAATTAACAAAGGTCTGCGCAGAACTAATTGAAAACGCTCAACTAAGAGAGTCGCTCGGCAAAGCCGGTCAGGAATCTGTAAAAGAAAAATTCGCACCAAAAACAATGGTCGACGCCATTGAATCAGTGTACAAAAAACTTACTACGAACAATGAACTATAAATTGAGGACTGAATATGAAAAGTTACAGGAAAGAATTGTGGTTTAACACAAGAGGCAGACGCGAATTTACCAATATTACACCACAAGTTGAAAAATGCTTAGAAGAAAGCGGAGTAAGGGAAGGTTTCCTCCTCTGCAATGCTATGCACATCACCGCCAGTGTTTTTATCAATGACGACGAATCCGGCCTGCACCACGATTTTGAACTCTGGCTGGAAAAATTAGCACCCGAAAAACCGTATTCGCAGTACCAGCATAACGGCGCAGAAGACAATGCCGACGCCCACCTCAAACGCACCATAATGGGCCGAGAAGTCGTCGTGGCTGTGACAAATGGCCGGCTTGATTTCGGCCCCTGGGAGCAAATCTTCTACGGCGAATTCGACGGAAAAAGAAAAAAACGCGTCCTCCTAAAAATCATCGGCGAACAAAACAATAAATTTCGGCGATAAATCGGACGTTATTAGATACGACCTCTAACAGGCGGCTTGCAACTCACCGATTACCTTCTGAGTTATACTGTTTCTCACTATCGATATAGGACTGGAAAACTCAAAATACACTTAAAAATCCAGGTATTCTACGTCCAATAATATACTATGGAAATTCCAAAATATTGTCGAAAAAAACGCTTTTTTAAATGAAATCACCATCCTGATATGCCGAC
>CAYYFT010000098.1:0-5862 GCA_964471015.1 uncultured Pirellulales bacterium
GCTTTCAAGCTCGTCACGCCTGGTCAGTGTCTGAAAAATCTGGAAAATCTTTTCAAAATATTTTTCCTCAATTCCTGGCCCATTATCAGCTACACTAAACTTCCAGAAGCCGTTCTCTTCAATACAGCCGATTTTTATCCAGCCGTCGGGTTTATCCATATATTTTATAGCATTGCTCAGCAGATTCTGGAACACTTGGATAATATGGGTTTGTTCACATTCAATCGTAGGCAGTTTATTTTCGACAGTGATTGAAATGCTCTCCGGTGGAGCAAGCATATCGATAACTTCTGAGACAAGCTCATTCAGGTTCACCACGACCTTTTCTTCTTTAACACGTCCGACTCTGGAATACTGCAAGATACCATCAATCAGGTTGTGCATTCGGTCCACGCGATTCACAAGTAAGTGCATTTGCTCTCTGCCGTCATCATCGAGCTTATCTGCATAATCAGTTGATATCCAATTGGCCAACGTATTAATCCCGCGCAGTGGTGCTTTTAAATCATGTGAGACTATGTATGCGAAGTCCTTTAGCTCTTGATTTGTCTTTTCCAGCTGCTTGAGCAGTTGGGCCTGACGCTGCTCTGCCCTCTTGTTCTCGGTGATGTCCCGGAATATACCTTGCAGTACTTTTCTGCCTCCAATTTCAATTAGACTGGCTGTTATTGCAACATCTATTCTCTCTCCGGTTTTGGTTATAACCTCTGTTTCCAGGCTCTGACCTTGTTTTTCTTTGAGATGCTGCTTGAAAGTTTTGCTAAATTCCCCTTCGACTTTCTCCGGAGGATGGAGAATCCGCTGGTGTTTACCAACCAGTTCCGATTTTTCCCGGCCAACCAATCTTGTTGTCGCGGGGTTACAGTCAATTATTATGCCTGTTTCGACATCCGCTACAACAATAGCATCCAATGCTCCCTCAAACTGCGTTCTGTACTTTTCTTCGGCTTTGCGTAACTGCTCTTCTACCTTCTTGCGTACGGCGATTTCCTGGGTTAATTGTTCATTGGCAGTCGTAAGCTCGGCGGTGCGCTCCTCGACCCTTACTTCAAGCTTTTCCTTGGCGTCAACTAATTCCACGTCTCGCCGTTGGATTTGCTCCAACATTTCGTTGAATGCATCGATAAGCAAACCTATCTCATCGTTACTGTGTTTGACAGCTCGAGTAGAATAGTCTTTTTCCTCTGAGACGGCTTTTGCAACCTCGGCCAAGCTTAGAATTGGTCTGGAAATAACGTTCTGAAGTCGTGATGACATAAGAAAAGCTACGAAAGAGGAAAAAAGTAGAACAGCAATGATTATACTTGTATTACGCTTGAGCATCGCGTACATAGGACTCATATCCGACCGGAGACAAACTCTTCCAATAACTTCTCCGCCGAGAACAACAGGTCTGAAGACACTTAGAAAGCCATCATCAAAACTAAAACCACTTTCCTGAAATTCATCTGGATGGACATCTCTCGCGGCAGAATCACGATAATAAGCCGCAAAGAGTTTATTATCCTCGGTATAAACACCACCAAAGACGATAGAAGGTTCCACATGAAGGGCCGACAGTGTCTTCTTTGCATCCTCGGCATCATGGAAAGCCAGAGCCGCTTTACAGTTTTCCGCTATCATCTCTGCCTGTACCGAGACAAGTTGCACCATATTATTGCGAAATACCCTCCGTTCCCAGCCGATAAATGCGGCCCCTGCCAGCACCAGAGCAGTGATGCATGCCAGCATGATAATCAGTACCAGCTTATATTTTACTGTCATATTTCGCAAAACAGGCATAATTAGTTCTCCTTGCCTTCCAAGAGGATTCCGCTCCTTTGTTTTCTCGAGTAGTGTTTTCTTCGACTATTCTTTTAGCCAATCGTAGTAACTTAGACCTTATCTTGAGTTTAGCCCGCTCAGCAGCAGTGATATTGATTTCAAAACGAAGCTTTTTCTCTTCTACAAACCAATTGATAATACCACCGGCTTCGAGGAAACCTTTCATCTCGCTAACCGTCAGGACATCATAGTCTTTAACTGTATTTATGATTTTCTTAAGGTTTCTCCGCTCTGAAGAACAAATGAACAACAAGTGGCATTTCGTAAGCGTTTCGATTTCCTGGTCCGATTTGGTTTTATCCTTCTCGGTGGATTTTTCCAGTTCTTCAAAACTCTTAAACCGCTTTATAACAACGTCCCTGCCTTTAACCTTTTTGTCCTTAACGGACTCAAAGGCATTTCCAAATGGGTCCCTGCCGATAATGCCTATGATTATTGATTCATTGCTATCGGCGAGCTTTTCTTCAGGCCAGTCTACAAATTGGATGAAGTTGTATAAAAATGCCGCCTTTACCTGATACTCGCGGCTGGACGTGGAATCAGCCCTGGCCCTTGGTGCAATCGCTGCCACAAATAAGGCCAAAGCTAAGACTATTAAATTATAAGCTCTGATTCTCAGCTTTCCCTACTCCTGTCGTGTTTATGTACTTGATGCTATATTTCAGAATATATAAGTCATTGAAACACCGACAGCCGGCGCGTGGCTGCGGAAATCCATGCCGGTACCACCAGTTTCTATATAGTTACGTTTGTTGAAATCCTTGTTGAAAATACCAAGCAGATTGTAGCCAGTCACATTGATTTCGAGGTTTTTGCTATATTTATAATTCAGACCGAGGTCGAGGAAGTAGCTGCCGCGGTACGCTCTCTCCCATCCGTCATTGTTGATAACTCTAGCCGTACTAGAAGCCGCGTAGGGGCGATAGTCGCTATAATCCTTCATCCCCGGGAATCCCCAGTAGATGCGCAACGATGCATCAAAGGTCAACTTGTCATTGAGCTTGCGTTGATATACTGCTTTAGTGTTGTGATTGGACCAGTTAGTCAGGTCATCGCCGTAGTTGTACGGCATAGCGGAGATATGTGTGGTCATACCCGGTAATAGTTTGAAATAGATGAGTTTTGTGTAACCGTGAGATAGAGTGAAGCGAGTTTTTTCTGTGTGATAAGTGAGCTCACCTTCAACGCCCCAGTCCCCTTGTGTGCCAACGTTGGTACTTTTCCCAGCCCACGATATAGCGTCCAGCTTGTGGTGGTATGCCGATGCAGCAAAGTCGAGATTTTCGCTTTGCTTTCTTTCATAACGCAATTCCCAGCTGGTAAGTTTTTCCGGGTCGCTGTTTCTATGGACGTTGTCCCACTCACCCTTCATTTCCTCTTCGAAATTCGTCCGAACCGACCGCGTGAACATAAGCTTATATGTGTCCCTGATGTTAGGGGTGTGGATTAAAGCAGCACGAGGCGAGAACATCTTAGCAGTATATGTGTGGTCATCCAACCTTCCCCCAAGGAAGGCGGTCCACCTGTCGCTGATAGTCCACTGCCATTCGCCTAACAACGAAAACATCTCGGTTCTCCATGTCGGCATCAAAACATTCCAACCCCATAGCTGTACGTTAGGATTTCTAAACGGGGTTGGGGTCCCACCACTACTGTTGCGCATTTTAGGCGCTTTGTAGCCGAGACCATTCCAGCCCAACAGACCGAGGTCGTTTAATAAGTACTCGCCTCCGAAGGCAAACTTGTGCTTGTCGTTGGGCTGCCATTTCAATAGTATCTTGGTGTAGTAGTTATCCTCACGATAGTTGAAGCCATATCTGACTTCCCTTTCTTCAACGACAGTATGCGATTGATAACTGAATGCGTAATCAACGTCGATATCTTCAGTCAGTTCCTGCTTATACCCGATAAATCCAGTAAACTGCAGGTAAGTATAGAAGTTTGGCCTTTGTAAGGATGGGGGTCCGCCCCACCTGGTGTACCAATTGCTGTCGCCATATCCATAAGGGGTACGTGCTATAGATTGGATAGCCCAAGCGAACTGCTTTCCGCCGCGGGTTAAGCGTGCCCAGAGATCCCAGTTGTCTTTTTTATACTGGACGTGCAATTTCATTGACGGCAGGAGCGCGTCCGCTCCATCGCGATTTACAAAGGTATTAGTCATAGGATGTCCCGCCCTTGTGCCCTCGCCCGGTATTGTGAAAGAAGGAGGAGTGCCTCCTGTTGTAGGAAAATAAAATGGGTAAATCTGAGGAGCATCCCATTTGCTTGCACCGACATATTTTCCGAAGCCGCTATAGACGAAGATACCGCCGTCGTTGGCGTCATTTTTTCGTCCGTACTTTAATTCGCCTGAATAGAATTCTTCGATGGCACCCATCCGGCTGGTGACTTCTGTTCCCTGGAAGGTATCGGAACTGTAGGTGATAATGTTAATAACCATCGAAATGGCACCGGGACCATACAGGGCGGAGCCGGGGCCTCGCACGACGTCAATATGATGAATATCTGTGAGCAAAACCAGGTCCTGCTCGGTCAATACCCCAAAGTGGGTACGATCGTTCATATTACGTCCATTGACGAGCAGGAGATATTTATCGTTACGGTCGTTAATAATCCCGCGCAGCCCCATCTGGTCATTCTCCCAGTGGTGTCTCGACCATTGCAGGTTTGGGACATAGATATCGAGCAGCTCGTACAAACTGCGGGCGCCGGAGCTGCGAATCTGCTCAGCAGTAATGGTCGTTATAGCAGCAGGGACAAGACGCGGCCTGGTCTCTGTCAGGGTGGCAGGCGATACAACCTCAACCTCCATCAATTCCTCGAGGGGCATTT
The DNA here is from genome assembly GCA_964471015.1 of uncultured Pirellulales bacterium. Lineage (GTDB taxonomy): Bacteria > Planctomycetota > Phycisphaerae > Sedimentisphaerales > Anaerobacaceae > CAYYFT01. The sequence continues at coordinate 4,660 of CAYYFT010000098.1, forward strand.
CAAAAACATCTTTTGGCTCATCTGCATCCTGCTGTTTCGCTAATAATCGGACGTTGGGCACAAACATAAGTAATAGAACCACGGTAAATACAAATCCTCCTATTAAAGAGCTTTTTTGCATAACCATATTCGTCATCCTTAACCAAGATGGGGCATCCTGCTATAGAAACTCCCATCATTATCCCCCTAACATTGATTCCGCTGTGAAGTTTCTCCAAATCTCTCACATCATCTCTTTTAACCCAGTGAGGGGTTTAAAACCCCTGCACTCAACTTCCTGAGACTGCTGTGGTCGGTTATCCATAGTTTGCAATCAATCAAGAAATCGGCATTTCCCCCACATTGGCTTTATTTTATTCGGTTTATTCGGACGAAAAAATGCCGAATATACCTCTCTTGCCCCTTCCTAAGACGGAAAATACCTAATTTATTGCGCATATTTCGCTTTTCTGGGGTTATACAATATATAAGGACAACATTCTCTCAGCATAGAAGAGCATCTTTGCTAAAGATACACCTGGCTATCTTAGAATTATCCTATTTTCCCTCTCTTACCCTCCGGGCTAATTTATTTTGGCGCCAGTTCCGATTCAATAAATACAAAACGCTATACTCATTTCAAAAAAGCATAGAGCGCATATCAAAGGCCTTGTTCAGTTAATCCTTCCGTTCTCTTTGCAAAGGAACCAAAGTATCTAAGCGGAAAAATAGGATTGACATCTTCTGTAAATGCTGATATACTGAAAGTTATGATAGTCCGCCGTAATGGGCTGGTTATCCACATATTTAAATCTTTAATCCACGCTGCTTCTGCTACATCGTGGAGAAGGGCAAACATAGCCGAAGTAGACGGCTAAAGATTTCAGAGGCCGTAAAAATGCTATTTTCACGCAAAAAACACGCTCTATCAGTTTGTCCGAAAACAGGTAAACCTATTGAACACAAAAGCAGATTCCGCTGGCCGATGTGGCTATTTCCGATTACGGGATTATTAGCTCTAATCTGGTTCTTGATACGAGTAATACCGAAGCCCTCACGGGCGACATATCCCTGCCAGCGGGTTGCTTTTCCATTAGCGTCGGGCTTTATAATTTGGTTGCTGGGTCTGGCCGGCTCTGCTGCAGCGTACCACAAGGCAAAACGTTCGCTTGCGCAGGCACGCTATGTTCTGGCAGCAATCTTTATAATCGTTAGTGTCGGTTT
>CAYYFT010000099.1:0-5783 GCA_964471015.1 uncultured Pirellulales bacterium
CCGATGAAAGAAGCCTCGGCGGATTCGAACTGACAGTAACAGACGCACAAATAATTTCAGTTACGACGGACTATCCCATCACGCCGAAATCACACGGCATCGATTTTCTCCTTAAAAACCGGCATCTGCATCTGCGTTCGCAGAGACAGTGGTGTATTGGCAAAATCCGCCATACCGTCATCGACGCCATCCGCAGGTTTTTTAACGATAATGGCTTTACGCTAATCGACACACCCATCTTCACAGCGATGGCCGCCGAAGGCGAGCAGACGCTTTTCGAGGCAGACTATTTCGGAACACCAATGCACCTGACACAAACCGGCCAACTACATCTCGAAGCCGCTGCAATGAGTTTCGGCAGGGTTTATTGCTTCGGGCCGACATTCAGGGCAGAAAAGAGCAAAACCCGAAGGCATCTTACAGAGTTCTGGATGGTCGAGCCCGAAGTGGCCTTTATCGAACTCGACGGCCTGCTCGAACTGGCTGAGAATTTCGTCTCATTTATAGCTGCTCAAGTTCTGCAAAATAATAGGGGTGAACTTGAAACCTTAGATGCTGACATTGCAGCACTGGAAAAAATCAAACCTCCCTTCTACAGACTGTCTTACACCGAGGCAGTCGATATCCTGACCGGCCAAAAAACCAAAGATTTCCTCGACAAACAACTGGAGCAGGTGAAAACTGAAAAGAAGCAAATCGAAACCAAAATCAGCGAGCTTGAACATAAGTCCGCCTCCGGCGGATTAAAACAATGGCAGAAAGACAAAATCGCCGCCGAATTAATCGAATTGCGTTCAGAACTTGCTGAGGTAAATACAAAAATCGAAAACAATCCGAAACACGCAAAGCTGGCCGCCGAATTCCAATGGGGCAAAGACTTAGGCGGCTCGGACGAAACAATCATCTCGCAAATGCACGATAAGCCCGTTTTCGTTACGCACTATCCCAAACAGGCCAAGGCATTTTATATGAAGACCGACAGGGATAATGAAAAGGTCGTTTTGAATTTCGATTTGCTCGCCCCTGCCGGCTTCGGCGAAATCATCGGCGGCTCAGTCAGAGAGGACGATTACGATTTGCTTCTCGAAAGAATAAAAGAGCAGGGTCTGAATATAGAAAATTACAACTGGTATTTGGATTTGCGTAAATACGGCTCGGTGCCGCACGGCGGCTTCGGCCTCGGTGTCGAGAGAACCGTCGCCTGGCTTACCGGCGAGCCGCACATCCGCCAGTGCATCGCCTTCCCAAGATTAATGGATAAGGTATACATATAAACCCAGATTTTCCGGATGAAGTCGTGCAAAGGAAATAAAATCGGCAATCGTTAAAATGGTGAGGTGATGTTGAGAAGAAAACAATAGTTTTAAGGAGAATCAAGTGAAGTATTACCCTGCTCAAGTATGCCTGAATGGACATATCATTACCGAGAACGCAACCATATCGGAAAATTGCAAAGATTTATGTCCAACATGTAACGAGCAAACCATTACAAAATGTCCAGCTTGCAAAGCAGATATTTTAGGAATGGCAATCTCTGGCAACTCCCTCGGTGTCCATAATAAACCACCATCACACTGCCACGTGTGCAAACAGCCTTATCCATGGACAATAAAGGAGTAATCGATGGGAATACATGATCTTGATAGTTGGGAAGCATTTGAAGAGGTTGTAGGGCAGATCAAGAATGAAACTGAGGAACTCAAGAAAAGCACTGGTGCCTACACAACCCCAGTTCTTTTTCGAGGACAGAAAAATGCGAGTCCCAAATGGAAATTGGAAAGCACTTTAGAGCGAAAAGCCAAAAAAGAGATCACAGTAGATACTTATTTCAATCTGATGCTTGAAGTATGGGATAATCCAGCAATTAAAAACAAACAAAAATGGCCTGACTTGGAAAGGCAAATAAAAAATCTTGATGTTAACAACATATATTCATTTGAAACGGCAAAAGACAGCGATCAAATAATTTCTTTTATGGCCCATCTACGTCATCATGGCTTTCCATCGCCTTTATTAGACTGGACAGAGTGCTCACTAATAGCAGCTTTTTTTGCTTTTGGAGATATCGATAACGCTGAACGGGTCGCTATATATACCTTCAGGGAACACACAGGGAACGTAAAGTCAGAAGATTTGCATTGTGAGTCGAGCCCCACTGCCATCGAAGTAGGCGGCAATATTCTAGGAATAGAGAAACACCAAAAACAGAAATCTCACTATACCTTGTGTGTTCAGCAGGATAATTCTAACGATTTTAAAAATGCCACCTTTGTCAATATGGAAAAAGATATTAATAGGCCCTGTGTTTGTACTGATAGCAATGGCAATGATGTTGAACTTGATCCGGTAGAGAACGTGACAAATAAGTACACTATCCCTGTATCAGAAAGAAATAAAGTACTAAAGAAGTTACAAACAAAGGGTATTAACCGATGTTTTCTGTTTCAAGACGAAACAGAGGATAGTCAACTGTTTGATTATTGGAACAGTATATTAGCTAATGAGCAGGTATGATTATGGCAAGCATATCTAAAAGAAAATATAATCCAAAAACGACCAAAACAATAACTAAATCGGCAATCATTAAAATGGTGCGGTGATGTTGAGACGGCGTATAAAGTAAAAACTATTTTTATGCGTAGAAACATTTATGGCAAATGAAGAAGATTTCAAGATTGCTCGATTTATTGACCTTTCTACCTGTAAAAAGGTTTTTCCTGACAAGAGTTTTTTGGACTACGGCACCTTTGTCTTAAGAAGCCCGGAATATTATCGCAATATAGAAGATAAAAAGAAGCGGGATCGCGATGAGGATAGAATTCAGTATATAAATGAGTTTAATCAGCGATGTGAAGATGAAGGCGGCTGGCATCTCATAAGTTGCTGGACAGTACTTGAAGGTGATAAACCGTCCGACGATGAATGGAGCATTTTTGATGACAGTCACATTATGGCTTTGATTTCAACGCCGGAAAAAGTCGCGAAGTGTATAAAGAAAAAATTGATACTAGACAAGGGTAATTCATTGTGCTGGAAAGTTACGCATGAGAAGGTGGAGTATTACCCAAAATGGACACGTCGAAAATTGAATGATACATTCGACGGCCTTTACAAAAATGATTATTTTTTGAAAGAAAAAGAGTATCGTTTTGTGGTAAATGTTAGGAATCATGTCGACACACTTATGTTTTATGCTGACCCTGAGGAATATTGTGACACCGCGAGAATTAATACTAAAACAGTAAAGTGTTTAGATTTGTATAAAGCTTGGGAAGATGGGGAAATTGATCCGAATAGCCGGTCATTTATTGAGAATTTTATAGAACTTGTTAAGCTTGAAGGAAAAGAAAAAATGAAGCAAAAGTTTTGAGCCTGTTGCTTATTTTCCCTGTACTTCTCCCCGTTGAATCGCTTCGGCTTCTCTCCGGAATTTCCATCCACAGGATGCCCCACAACGGCATTACCGATACAAGTAACCATCCTACCGAAAATCGAGTATCGAGCATCGAGAATCTACCGTGGTTACAAAAATCAAATTTTTCAATATTTTTTTTACTCCTTCTCTCACATCGAATTTCGAGCATCAAGTGTCCAGCATCGATTTCTGTTGATTTTTCTTTTAAAATATGTTATAATTCCCACCAGTTTGCCAGAAGGCAAGCGCTCAACCGCCCAGCAGGGCAAGGTTTCAGGTCCCGCCGGCCCAAGTCAAAAATAATCGTTAGTCAATAATCATTTATCATTAATCAATAATCATTAAGAAGCGGAGCTTATCATGTCCACCCACGCCCAAATCCTCGCCAATCGCCGTAACGCACTAAATTCAACTGGCCCGCGCACCAGCGAAGGCAAGTCCGCCGTCTCTCAAAACGCCGTCAAGCACGGCCTGTTTGCCCGCCGCGACGTAATCTCCTCGGAATCCCAGGCCGAATTCGACCTCTACCGCGAAAAAATCCTCGACGAATTAGACCCCGTCAGCCCTATGGAATCTATGCTCGCAGATCGCATCGTTACTCTCTCCTGGCGCTTAAAACGAGTCTGTAGAATCCAGAATCAGGCCATCGACGCATTGAACGCAGATAATACCTCCTCCCCATTAGCCAAACTCGCCCAATCCCTGTCTTTCAATATCGCCGGCAAACCCCTAAGGGGTGCGGACAACTCTAACAGCGAACTGGCTCTTGGCCGTTTGGCTGTAAAGGATTTCTCGAACGCTCGTGTTCTCGACCGCCTCCTGATGTATGAGCGCCGGATAGAGCACAGTCTCTACAAAACCCTCCTCGAGTTTCAAAGGCTGCAGCTCGTCAAAAAATTCAAAGCTGGCTCTGAAATGCCCTTTTAACGACGAACAATCAACTACGAACAATGAACTTCGTTCAATCAAAATTGAACGATTATGCAAAACAAACCCAATTTGCTGAATACTCAAATGAACGCAAGCTCTGCTAAAACAACGAACTACGAACAAATAACTATGAACAAAGCCAAACAAAGCCAAACAAAGCCAATGTCTATCCAGGCTCCTTTTGGCTTTCACTTTTCTTTGCCACGGCTATAATCTTGCAATGCAGACTTGGACTATACAAAAACTCTTAAACTGGACTGCCGAGTACCTTACAAACAAAAACATTGATTCGCCCCGGCTAAGCGCGGAACTGCTGCTGTCCTGTGTGCTCGGATTAAAACGGCTCGAATTATATACGCGATTCGATAAATTCGTCACCAAAGAGCAGTTAGACAGATTACACAAACTGGTAGAAAAGGCCGGCCGGCACGAACCTATCGCCTATCTGGCCGGCAAAACCGAGTTCTATTCCCTCGAATTAGATATTACACCTGACTGTATGATTCCCCGGCCGGAAACAGAATTTCTCGTCGAACGTGCAATCGAATTTCTGCGAAGCCGCCCCGTTAGAAATTCTACAATACACAAAATAACACAAAAAGAAGAGATTTCTAACGGGGCCCGAACCGGCAGGCAATTTGTTTGCGATTTATGCACCGGCAGCGGCTGTATTGCTGCGGCAATTGCCCGAAACTATCCCGATTGCCGGATAATCGCAACAGACATCTCCGATGCCGCTTTAAGTGTGGCTGCCAAAAACATCGAAAAGCACCGGCTCGAAAAACGAATAAAGCTTTTATGCGGCGATTTATTCGAGCCGATTATACCACAACTGGGAGAGGGCAGATTCGACTTGATTGTTTGCAACCCACCTTATGTGAGCGCCTCCGAGTTTGAAAAGCTCGGCAAAAATGTGAAAGATTATGAGCCAAAGTTAGCGTTGTTCGCAGGAGATGACGGCCTGGATATTTATCGAAGGGTCGCCGAAAGGGCGGAACAGTTTCTTAAACCCGACGCAGCATTGATGCTGGAAATCGGCTACAGCCAGGGGCAGGCCGTCAGGCAATTGTTCGAACAAGCTAATTGTTTTAGCGAAATTAAAATCGAAAAAGATTTTAACAACACCGACCGAATCGCAATCGCAAAGAAATAAAAAGCAATCAATAGGATATGACAGTTTTAATTGTGTACCCACTCAGTTTGTCTCGGCCGGCTAATTCAGCCAGCTCGATAAGAAATGATATTCCTACAATTTGCCCGCCTATTTTTTCAATGAGCTCGCAGGCGGCAGCCATTGTCCCACCGGTCGCCAGTAAATCATCTACCATTAAGACTTTCGTGCCTTTGCCGACTGCGTCACGGTGTACCTCTAATGTATCGGTGCCATATTCCAAGTCGTAGGTAACACTTTCGGTCTTAAATGGCAGTTTGCCCTTTT
>CAYYFT010000100.1:0-5724 GCA_964471015.1 uncultured Pirellulales bacterium
ACTTGGATATATCGTCACCTGATTTAAGAAGGCCTCCATATGTGCCTATTTCGTATACCAGGTACTGTGCTCCCGCATCGAGCGCTATTTGCGTCCTGCGACGAATTGACTTATACAGCCCGTCATCAATCATACCCTTACAGACAATCACCGCTGCTTTTACAGTTGGCTGGTCTTCGCTGAGATTGTTCGGCTCGGATGCCGGATTCGGTGCCGGGAAAAATAACAGGCATAACAAAACCATCGCAAATTTACGAAATGGCTTCTTCATATGTACAATTTTACTCCTCCATTGCCGGCGTGGCAACTAAAACTATTCTCGCCTGTTTACCAAAATAGCCATTGCCCAACCAGATAAATTAACACGGTTAATACCGCAGCTATCGGAACTGTAGCGAACCAGGACGTAAAAATCGACCCAACTACCTTGCGGTCGATGGCCGTAATACCACGGGCTAATCCTACTCCTATTATTGCCCCTACAAGTATATGGGTCGTCGATATTGGAAGACCCATTTTCGAGCAGGCTAAAACCGTTATCATACCGCTCAGATCGGCTGCAACACCGCGCGAAGGTGTGATTTCTGTAACCTTTGTCCCCACTACCCGCATTACCCTATAACCAAACATAGCCAGACCAGCTGTGATACCGACACCACCGAGAACTAAAAACCTGATACTCACCGGGACTTTACCCGGAACTGAATTATTCTTAACGATTTCAGCCACAGCTGCTAATGGCCCAATGGCATTGGCTACATCATTGGCCCCATGTGCAAATGCTACGGTACACGACGTTATAATCACCAAAACAGCAAAAATCTTCTCCACCTGGGTTAGTTGTTCTTCGTAGCTCAATTCCCCGTCACAATTGCGACTTTTTCTAACAAGCAAAGCCGAAATTCCAGAAGCGATAATCCCACCCAGAATACTCAAAGCTATAGCTTTCGGGCCTTCTAAATCCAAATGAAGGTTTTTCAAACCTTTGTAGATAATAGCTAAAATCAGTATGGCAAAGGTAAAAAATACACAAACAGGTACACCCTTAAGCGCTGCTATCGCTGGCTTTTCAACCGATAAGATGTAGCGCGATATCAGCTTAAATATAAGAAAGGCCATTATCCCCCCTGCCAACGGCGATATGAACCAGCTCGCTACAATCTGGCCTAACTTGCCCCAGTGAACGTATCCGAATCCAGCTTGCAGGATTCCAAACCCAACAATCGCCCCCACTATGGAATGTGTAGTGGAAACGGGCATACCGAGATACGATGCTAAATTCAACCATATTGCTGCTGCCAGCATCGCACAAACCATTCCGTAAGCTAGTGTTCTCGGGTCGTTAGCAAACGCTTGGGTGTCTATTATGCCTTTGCGAACAGTATCCGTAACATGACTGCCAACAAGTACAGCTCCACAAAAATTACATATACCCGCAAGCACTACCGCCCAGAAGATTGTCAGTGCTTTCGAACCAACAGCGTCAGCCATAGAGTTGGCAACATCGTTGGCTCCGATGTTCCAGGCCATGTAGAAGGCGATTACAACTGCTACAACGACAAGGATTTCCACACCTATGTTGCTCCTCTATAGGGACTATTTCTTGCGAATGATAAGACGAAGGTATTTTGCGGCTTTTTCAGCGGCATTTGAGATGGTGCCGAGCGTTTTGCAGTACTTATCGAGGAAAAATATGGTGATAGGGTCAACCGTATCTTCTATGCTGTACAAATGGCGGGCAAATTTCCTTTCGAGACGGTCGGCCTGCCACTCTTCTTCGCCAATTTTTTCAATAGCTTCCAGCATCTCACGGGCTTCCTCGCCGCTAAAAGCAGCTTCAGCAAGGGTGGAAAGCCTCTCCGCAATGTTCATTAAATGTTCACTAACGTTGATAACCTGTTCGACAAAGGCCACAAAATCAGTTTTGAGTACCTCCGGAAGTTTGGTCTTGCGCAGCAGCAGCACAACTGCGAAATCCTCTGCGGCATCTGCCACATCGTCCTGATAGGCCAAAAACCGGCTTAGCTCCGACCGCCCTACCGACAGAAAGTACATCTTGCTAATGCGGTCGCGCAATTCTGTTTTAATCTGGTCGGCCTCATGCTCGGTTTTCGACATCACGTTGTGTAATTCTTCAATTCTTTCATAATCTTCCTCTAACAGTGCATTTGTGAGGGGGCGCAGAAGCTCGACGCACTCATGCACCTTTTTCGAGTGCTCGTGCAGATGAACGAATGGTGACGGAGCAAAAAATTTATCTAAAACTTTCATTGTCCTGTCCTTAATCTCTACTTATTGTCCTTATTTAGGCATTGCCTTATCTACGCATCACGCACAGTTCGTGTGGTAGTTTTAGCTTTTTTCACTTGACCAGTCAAGGTGGTTTCCTGACGATTTTGGCAAAATTTGATTTTTCTATGCCAACCTGCGTAAAATCTCTATCCCCTGTTGTATTTTGTCGTCGCTTGTTGCATAGCTTATTCGAAAATGCGTGTCTTTTTCGCTGAATACGTTGCCCGGTATAATAAGCACGTTATTGGCGATTGCCTTTTCTACAAATTCCGTTGCCCCCCCTGCCGGTGCTTCAACGAATGCATAAAACGCCCCACCAGGCTTAACTATGTCGAATTTATCACCCAATCCATCATAAATCAGGTCCCTTTTTCGCCTGTATGCATCGACCAAATCGCTCACGTCATAATCCAGGGCCGCTATAGCTGCTTTTTGGAAAGGTGTGGGCGCACAGACAAAGGTATATTGTTGTATTTTGGTCATCTGCTCGATTATGTCTCGTAGCGACTCGGGCACCGCTACGTAAGCGAGCCTCCAGCCTGTCATCGCGTAGGCCTTGCTGAATCCTCGCATTAGAAGAGTTTTATCGTAGTAATTGGCTATGCTTGGGTAGCCGCCGTCGTAGCAGAATTTCTCGTATATTTCATCAGTTATAACAAGTATATCTTGTTCCGCTGCTATCTCAGCGAGGGCCTTTATCTGCTCTTCCGAATATACCACGCCGGTCGGATTACAGGGCGAATTGACTATAATCATCTTGGTTTTGCCGGTTATCGCCCTGCTTATTTCCTCCAGCGGAAGCTCGAAGCTCGGATAGCTATCGACAAAGACGCATTTCCCGCCTAACATATTGACTAAGTGCTTATACATTACAAAATACGGGTCTGGTATAATCACTTCATCGCCGCGATTGATAAGCGACATAAACGCCAGCAGCAGCCCCCCGCTCACCCCGCTGGTAACCAGCACCGCCGGATTCGCCCACCCAATCTCTTTTTTTACTAACTCGCTAATCTTCTCTTTTAGAAGCACATCCCCTGACGTTTGTGAATATTTATTCTGCCCCGCCCTGATTGCCTTTATTGCTTCTTCTTTAAGCTCATCCGGCACATCGAAGTCCGGCTGACCAATCGAAAAATTCACAGGGTCCTTTAGCTTTTCCGCCAGCGCAAATACTTTTCTGATGCCGCTTGCATCGATAAGTTTTGTTCTGTTTGCTATGATGTCTTTCATTGACCTTTAACTAATTCACCAATCTCTAATTCACTAATAAACTAAGTTCACCATTTGCCGAACATCATACCCCCCATCGCTGAGAAATCCAACTCAAAAATGTCATTCCTGCACTTGCCTGGCCCCGACAATCCGAAACAGTCATCCCGAGCGTAGTCGAGGAATCTATTAAAGAAGTCGTTGCGAGGCCTGATAGTTTACCCTGAGCGTAGTCGAATGGGTGGCAGTCTCATCACCAATAATCAATCATCATTTATCAATAATCAATTGCAGGGTTTTTTCCTTTACTCTATGGCTATAATCGACAATAATGCCAGGCAAATGCCTGGACGGGATTTAGCCGAGCAGGTGAAAGTCTTACAAAAATTGACAAGAAAGATTTGCGAGATGAAAATTGACAATTTTGCTTAATCACAGATTAACGCGGAATATTCAGAAAAATGGGGGCTGGTCTTAATTTTCTAAGTTTATTCTGGTAACCCATTAATATCCTTACAATGGATTATTCCCAAAATATCATTACCATGCCAAAAATTAATTGAAAATAACACGGCGTCTCTATGGATTTCGATTTTACCAACCGTTTCATCACGCAATTTCCTCTCTAAATCCTCCCATTCTATAATATTGTTATCTAAATCCACTGGTTTATGCGGAGACTGAATTTCAAAACGATAAGCACTTTTAACATCCTCAAAAGAAAGCCCCGCAAAAATGACTCTTTCAAATTTCTTTTCTATGTTGCTTAAAACGATATCCTTTGGTTTATAAAAGTCCCGGTGATATATTTTATTCATATTCATTTCTCTTTCCTGCCAATTCTTATTTCATAACCCGCAGAGGCAGTATGAAAAAAGTTATCTATTTTTAAATGTTCCATCCGAAAGTAATTAAAAACTCAATTACTCGAACTGTCGCGCCGTGCCTTTTCTGCTTTAAGAATTACTTCAGAGATAAAAGCGGCAGGGACAACTGCGGCAAATTTGCCACCCGTATCGTCTGACATAGTCCCATTAACAATTCCGTAACATTTTAGTTTCCCCGAGGTGGCTGTGTTGTCTATTAGTTGAATGCCCCCCAAGGCGTAAACTGGTGAACCGCTAAAACCACCAACGCTTGGATCTTCTAAGAGAAAGAAAGTTGTAAGCTCCTTTGTATCGGGTCTAGGAAGATCTAATAACCCACTCGCAGCTTTCGAAGTTCGCGATATCGGAGAAAATTTCCCTTTGACTCCAAGATTTAAAGGAAAACCAATTGTGACCAGTTCGACATATCTCGATGGAGGTTCCAAATCTTTCAGTAGAGCTTCGTAGGGAAAACAATGTTTCTCCAGAAGTTTAAGAATACTCTTCGAAGGCTTTATCGGAAGAACAGCAACATCAGCATGTTCATGAAAAAACCACTCGAGCTTATCATCAGAGACCAAGTCATTTAATGTTAAGATTATTGGAGTATCATTGGGGCCTCGAATTACGGCTTTTGCTGTGGCAGTCATCTTAGAGGCAACATGTTGAGCTGTCACCAAATAGGGATGATTATTGTCTACAGCAAGGAGAAGTCCAGTGCCAGCGTGCTGCTCAAGAAAAGGGTCGAAATCATTTTGATTTGGGTCTTTTAACCACAACTCATATTGCTTGTTGTTTACTGGAATTTTTTTAATTACATCTTGACGAAGGTATACAACAGAAGAAGCTACTATATCAATTTTGTCAGAAGCGATCACATTAGATATGGTTACGGTGGTCAAGAAGAATACGAAAATTAGTAATTTCATGTACCTACGCATTTTTAATCTTTCTAAAGCTGATGATATAATTCTTTATAATATCCGTAATGAGTCGTCTCTATGTTTTTGTTTTCTAGCTTTACTAGTCGACTTAGCTACAGGGATTTAAAATTTGCTTCGTATAATCTTAGATGTTCAATCATAAGTATTATCCCCCCAATTCTCACCAAACGCAACCCGCAAATTTTTAATTTGAAAGCCTCTGCTGCCCAAGAATCTCCGTTAATTTGGAGAACTTTGTGCCTCTGTGCCTTTACCCCTATGTATCTTTTTCGTGGTGTCCAAATTCTTTGAATATTTTTAAATATTTCCTATCAGTTTTTGAATATTTCTATACAGTTTTCGAATATTTTCGCTAAGTTTTCGAACGTTTCTATACAGTTTTTGAACGTTTTCGAATATTTTCGAATGTT
>CAYYFT010000101.1:0-5647 GCA_964471015.1 uncultured Pirellulales bacterium
TCTATCATAACTTATACCCTAATAGGTGTCTCACCCTTTCACGGGGCCAGTATATATCTCTCCACCCCCCACGCCGCAACGTCCGATAATGTTTTTATTTCCCCATTTTAACACAACCATAAAAGCCCCTGGACGTTTGAGCGGAACTGTCGAATATTTTCAAATATTTTTGAATATTTTGCATCAGTTTTCGAATATTTCCATATAGTTTTTGTACGTTTCTATACAGTTTTCAAACGTTTTCGAATATTTTCGAACGTTTGCTCATAAAACAGCGCCGTTGACCCCCTTCACGCCATTTCCTGATGTCCTGATACCTTGATATCTCGATGTCCTGTCTTCCCCCTTGCTCCGCTTTCCCTAAACGTAACTACCGACCAACAAACGACTTACATTAACTTCTTGGCTTCTCTTTTTCCTTTCCTTTTTCCTTGGGTTTTTCTGTGGTTGGCGCTGCCGCCGCCGGCGTCACCGGCGCCGCTTCGGCCTGTGCCTCCGGTGTGGCGGCAACTTCTTCGGCGGTGGCTTCTTTTGCAGCTTTGCGGCCGGCGTGGCTCTTGCGATGGGCGACCTTCGGCAGAGCGAACAGAGAATCACCCTCAGACCATCGCTCTTCGTCTTTTAGCTGCTCGATGCGTTCTGCACGTGTCAAAACGTTTCGGTGTCTCCTCAAGGCACCCTTGATTTTTAAAGAACGGTCCATAGACATTCAATATTTCTCCTGAAAAACTATTCATCAAACCTTTTGCCGTATGCATCGTGGAACGGCTTACTGCCAAAGGTCTCATATCCCGGCGGTGCCTTGTATTTAGCACCCAGCTCGATTATCTTCTGTTTTGCAAAGTAGCCGTCTGTGCCCGGCTTTTCGGGATTTTCGTATTTGTCCTTAGTAACCAGATGATACCAACCGCCGATTTTTATTATTTCGGTTTCTATGCCGAACTGGGCAAAATACTGCTTTACCGGCTCCAAATCAGCCCTGAGCTGGTAGGTTTGTATCACAATTCGATTATTACCCTTTGGCTTAACCGACTCGACTTTTCGGGTGAACTGGGGCACCAGCGTTTTCTCTTCGGCCGGAGCAACTCTTTGCGGTGCACCAACTGTCACCTTTGGCGCCGCTTTCTGCGCGCTTTCCAGCACTTTTGCAGCCGAGCCGGTTACCTTTTGGCTGCTCAGATAAGTAATTTGACCAAGCCGAAATACTACTAAAACCAGCAGAACAAGGCCCAGAAGCACCGCAATTGCAAGCTGATACGGTATTGATATCTCAATCCTGCCGGCATTGAATTGCACGATTCTTGGCCTATTGAGCCATCTTGCTGACCTTGCCGGGGCCCGGAGCGGAAACTTTGGTGCACTTTGCTTATCTTTGTCGGTTTTTTCCGGGTGCAATTGCTCTAATGTCCTGTTAGAGCGTGGCTTAGGCCATGTTTTGCCGATTACCTCGTAAAGAGCCTTTTTTTCACGATTACGTGCCATAACATAACCAGCTTAATTTTGGTAACTATTCTATATTCTATTGGTCCACTTCTACACAACAAGCCAAAACCGATAAAAAATTATCCAATTTCTTTACAGTATTTCGGCTTGGATTTCAATCAAAAGCGCAGATTTTCGAACCAAATGCGTAAGTTTTTGTAAGAAACGTTCGAAAACGTTTGAAAATATTCGACGATTTCTTGCCTTGCTGCGCAAGTGGGCAATTCGTATTTAGTATGTCGTATATCGTATGTCGCCGAAGGAATTTTTTAGCTGTAGATAGCTAAGCCATAAATTACTCAGATTAACAGAGAGTTTTTTGCCGCAGAGACTTTCCTTTTTTGACCAAGGTGTTTGACTGCGAAGTGCCCACAGGACAAGCCCACAGGGCAAGCTGGTGGAGGGCATGAGGAGAAGATAAATTAAAAATCAAAATGCAAAAAGCAAAATGACATCCGCCTTCAGTGAACTTACGGCGGACAAGTAGCAAAAATCAAAAATGTTAAAACTTACGGGCAAAATTACTTGTTGAAAGTTGGGCGGGATTGGGGGATATTAGGATTGATTTGGTTCAGTGTCTTCGTCAGCGTGCGGGGCGCACGGAGATATTTACAGCGGGCGGGCCTGCAGGGAGATTCGCCAAGAAGGAGAAAAAGTAGCCCTCTGGCGAGGCGGGCGGTTTGGCAGTAAAATATAGCAGAGGGGAAAAGGGTGGATGTGTGCGATTTTCAATGTGGTTTTATTGGGAGTTGAGCAATGGAAATAATTAATAAGCTATTTTACAGAGGATTTTCAAAGGACGAATACAGACAGCTTCGCACGATATTTTCAGAAGAGTCAAAGGTTGTGCGGAAACGTCCACAATACATAATCGGCCATATTCTGATTATCGGCCTGCTGTTTTATTTTCTGGTGAGGGCCTTCGGCCCTGTGAGCTTTGGGGCACTTGAGTGGCCCAGGACAGCGGACGTGGTCGGGGTAGTTGTTGGTACTGCTGTTGGCACTTGTATTTTTTACCTGTTGTTAAAAAAATTATCGAAGGTCAAAAGCGGCTACTTGAAATTCTTTGCGGCTTTTTGGGCTCTCTGGATGCTTGTCTTTGGTTTGCTCACAACGGCTCAGCCGCATTCTAAAAAAGAGTGGGAGTTTGCGATTTACGCCGTGCTGATGTTTTTTGGCTGGCTATGCTGCACGGCATCGATTATGGAGCACTTCTGCGAGAAAATCTTTATGTCCCAGAAGGAGAGTAAGGAGGCGGCACAGGCATAAGTGCATAAGAGCGAAAGTGCGTAAGAACGTAAGGGATAGATTCCGCATCACGTGCGGAATGACATTTGCATAGAACGAGATTGCTGCATTGGAGGAGGCAGGGCATACTCGTCGCTCGTCGCTTGTATCTCGTATCTCGCCGGTTGAGTCCGGCAAAGCCGGGGATGTTTTTAATTGATTATTGATTAAGGATAGTTGATAATCGACTGGATTCCCGCTTGCGAGGGAATGACAACGGATGATTTTTATGGTTGGAATTGTTTCAAAGCCGGGGACGCGTGAAAAACTGGAGATACTCAGTGCCGATGCGCAATATGATTTGGCGTGCGCATGCAGCGCCAGCAAGGAAGAAAGCAGAAAACGCAGCAGCGATGGGAAATGGATATATCCGATAACACTTCCGAACGGGGGTAGAAGTGTGCTTTTTAAGACGCTGATTTCGAATGTATGCACGAATGACTGCAAATACTGTCCGCTTAGAGGGAAAATGGATATTCGGCGATGCAGTCTTGGTGCGGAAGAGACGGTAAAGGTTTTTCTGGATTATTATGAAAGAAGAGAAGTCTTCGGTCTGTTTTTAAGCTCCGGCGTGTGCTGGTCGGCTGACGCTACAATGGAAAAACTTAACCGAGTGGCGAGACTGCTGCGAAAGAGATACGGCTTTGGCGGGTATATTCATCTGAAGATTATGCCCGGAGCGAGCGATGCGGCAATTGAGGAGGCGCTGGGACTGGCAAATACGGTGTCGCTGAATATCGAGACGCCGGGAGAGGCGAACTTAGCGAAAATATCAAATAAGAAAAATTATGTCCGTGATATCATCGAGCCAATAAAGCTGATAAGCAGATTGGCTGGACGCGGGGCGAAACACGAAAGGGTCAAGCAGACAACGCAGTTTATCGTGGGGGCGGCAGGAGAATCGGATGCGGAAATCGTGAAGTATATGTGGGGGCTGTATGACAGATTAAAGATGCACAGGGTGTATTTCAGCGCTTATCAGAAGGGGCTGGGGGATGAGTCTATGGCGGGCGAAAAAGTAAAGCTGGAGGAGCCGACAGATGTATTTGTGCGGGAACATCGGCTATACCAGGTGGATTTTCTAATGCGCAAATACGGGTTTAAGGAGTCGGATATTGTCTTCGGCGAGGAGGGCAATCTTTCTTTAGGGTGCGACCCTAAAGAGGCGTGGGCGCAGCGGCACCCTGAGGCGTTTCCGGTGGATGCGAATAAGGCGTCCGAGTGGGAGCTTTTGAGAGTGCCGGGACTTGGGCCTGTGACGGTGAGGCAAATTTTAGAACGACGAAGAAAATGGCGGATAAGGCGCATTGAAGACGTGGGGAAGGTGGGGGTGAGACTAAGGAAAGCAAGCGAGTATCTGGTTTTTTGATTAAATCGAATCAGATTCAGCTAACAGATTTGAATAGGCAGTGGAACCAAGAGAATACTGTTGCGGCTGGTGACAAGAGGCATATAATTGCGGTCAATTTATTAAGATTAGCTCTGGGTATGGATTAGAAGGGAAATAGAGAAAAAGGTGGATTTATTATGGAGCTTACTCTTCTTGACATTGGAGTATTTCTGGCGTTTTTCGGCGTTGTCGTCGGCGTGAGTATGTACAAAAGCCGGAAGGAAGAAACAAGCGAGGATTTCTTTTTGGCCAGTCGTGGTCTGTTTTGGCCATTAATCGGTCTTTCGCTGATAGCGGCGAATATCTCGACAGAGCATTTCGTTGGGATGGCAGGGCAGGGAGCTGGTATAGCAGGGATGGCGATAGCGAGCTATGAGTGGATGGCGGCGATTGTGCTGGTTTTCGTGGCGCTTTTCTTTTTGCCGAAGTTTCTCAAAGCCGGCATTTACACAATTCCGGAATACCTTGAATATCGCTACAATCCGACGGCGCGGGCGATTATGGCTTTTTATACGATGGTGATATACGTCGGCGTAACGATTGCAGCCGTAATATATTCCGGAGGGCTGACATTGCAGACGATATTCGGCGACGTGGAAAACCCCAGACATTTATTATATGGGGTTTTGGTTATAGGAGGAATAGCAGGACTTTATACGATTTGGGGCGGCTTAAAGGCAGTAGCGTGGGCGGACCTTTTCCAAGGCTCGGCCTTGATAATCGGGGGAGCCATTACGATGGTACTTGGGTTTAAGGTGATCGGTGTGAGCAACTTTTTTGAGCACAATGCGGACAAACTGCATATGATATTACCCAGGGATCACTCGGTACTGCCGTGGACGGCTTTGGTTATTGGACTCTGGATTCCGAACTTTTACTACTGGGGCCTGAATCAATACATTGCCCAGCGCACGCTTGCAGCCAAGACGCTTAGGCAGGGTCAGCTTGGTATTATTTTCGCTGCGTTTCTAAAGCTCATTATTCCTTTTATTATCATCTTCCCTGGAATTATGTCGCTGCAGCTTTATGGGGACCAGATGACCGGTGGGAGCGGGACAGACGCAGCGTATCCGCTGCTGATTAGGAACCTTGTCGGGCCGGGGGTGAGGGCGTTTATATTCGCGGCAATAAGCGGTGCAGTTATAAGCTCACTGGCTTCTATGCTGAACTCTGCATCAACTATCTTTACTATGGATTTGTTCAAACGTCACTGGAAGAAAGATGCATCTCAAAAAGCCCTTATATCAACCGGCCGAATAGCCACCGGCGTATTTGTAATAATCGGGTGTCTGATAGCGCGCAAGTTGGGCGATCCAAAATTTCTGGGCATATTTACTTATATTCAGGAATTCCAGGGCTATATATCGCCGGGTATTCTTGGGGTGTTTGTCTTCGGTATGATTTTTAAGAAGGCGCCGGCGGCGGCCGGCGTAACAGGTTTGATTCTTACTGTTCCGGTTTACGGGTTTTTGCAGTGGCAATTCGGTG
>CAYYFT010000102.1:0-5632 GCA_964471015.1 uncultured Pirellulales bacterium
TGGGTAGTTGAGGCAAAGATGTCACCGCAGCTTGGTCCGGTGGCAACTCTTTTAATTAAAGAAGGCCGACTAAGCAAGGGCGATGTAGTGCTTGCCGGCGGTGCTTTCGGCAAAGTGAAGAGCTTGAAAGACAGCTACGGCAAGAAGATAAAGTCAGCTACAAGCTCTATGCCGGTGGAAATAACGGGTCTGAGCGATGTACCGCAGGCAGGCGACAGATTTTACAGTCTGGATGATATCAACAGAGCCAAAGCTGCCGCCGAGGAAAACCAAATGCTCTCGCGGGAAAGTTCGCTGGTGAAACGAGCACAGGTGACGCTGGATAATTTATTCAGCCAGATAGAAGCCGGCAAGACAGAAGAATTGAATCTTATCATTCGTGCTGATGTTCAGGGTTCGGTGGATGTTTTGACGAAATATTTATCTGAGCTGAGCACCGACGAGGTAAAGGTTAAGATTTTGCATGCGGCACCCGGCGGAATTACAGAAGGTGATTGTTTACTTGCCGAGGCGTCGAATGCCATTATTATCGGCTTTAACGTAGTAAGCGAGGAACACGTAGCCAAGATTGCAGAAGCCAAAGGGATTGAGATAAGACTCTACGATGTAATCTACCGCATAACGGAAGATTTACAAAAATCTATGGCTGGTCTGCTTAAGCCGGAGGAAAAAGAGGAGGCCGTTGGCAGGGCTGTGGTAAGAACTATTTTTAAGATTTCGAGGGTTGGGACGGTGGCCGGATGTTATGTCAGTGACGGTGTCGTGACGAAGAATGCCAAGGTTCGCCTGGTGCGCGACAATATCGTAATCAGAGACGGCATGGATATAGAGTCTTTAAGGCATTTCAAAGATGATGTTCGTGAGGTCAAGGCGGGGCTGGAGTGTGGCATTAAGATAGCGAAATTCGACGATGTTAAGGTCGATGACGTTTTTGACTTTTATAAAATAGTTAAGGTAGCAAGAACTCTTTGAGAGAAGACAGAAGTTAGAAAACAGAGGACAGAAAAAACAGAAATCTGACCTCTGACTTCTGAAATGCGAACTTTAACCGAACGATGGCGACAAGAAGACAGGAAAAGGTGGCCCGTGTGGTAAAAGAAGCGGTCAGCGACGCTATTGCCAACCATCTTAACGACCCGCGTATTGAGGGATTTGTGAGCGTTACGAGAGTTGACGTGGCCGCTGATCTGCGCAATGCGGACGTGTATTTGAGCATTTTCGGCAAGGATGAAGCAGCCCAGAACAAAACCTATTCGGCGATAACGCACGCAAGAAGCCGAATACAATCGCTGCTGGCAGATAAGCTACAGGGTAAATTCTGTCCTGTTTTGCGATTCCAGATGGATGAGAAATTCAAAAAGACACTGGAAATCATGAAATTGATAGACGAAGCCGCGAGTGAGCTGGAAAAGAAGGATTCGGTTGACGAGAGGTAAGAGCGGTTGTAAATTGGTAAGTGGCTGTTCAGTTCAAGAGGCGGCGGCAAATTGTCGGAACCGACGGAGGCCTTTATGAGAGACAGCAAAGAGTATTCGAAAAAAGTGAGTAAGCTGTACCGTTCATTGAAACGTAAATATCCGGAGGTCCAAAGAGTTGTATACGAGAGAGTAGTGGACGCTCTCGTTTATGCCATCATTAGCGCCGAATTGAGCGAGGCGGCGACTCAATCTGCCCTTAAGAGATTTTCGGATTACTTTGTTGACTGGAACGATTTACGTATTTCTCGAGTAGAAGAAATTGTCGAAGCACTGGGGGTAAATACATCTGTTACAAGAGATATAGCTTCAGCACTTACGAGGGCTTTAAAATCTGTATTCAGCAGGTATAATACGGTTAGTTTGCAGGCATTGTGTAATATGAGCAAACGTCCAGCCAGAGGGGTTCTTGAGAAGTTGGAAGGTACGAGCCGGTTTGTGGTCGATTATTGTATGCTTACGTCTCTACAGGGACACGCCATCCCGCTTACAAAAAAGATGATAGAATATCTGAAAAACAATGAGTTAGTCCACCCTGACGCTGACGAGCGGGAGATAGAAGGCTTTTTGGCCAGGCAGATTTCGGCTGAAAACGCATACGAGTTTTACTCTCTTTTACGGCGCCGGAGTGAAGCACGCAAGGCGGGAAGGAAGAAAGAAACTGTTCGTGAAACAAGAGCGAAAACCAAAAAGAGAGCAAAAAAGATGAAGGAGAAAAAATAGAAAGAAAGGAACGGCTGTTTGAGATGTCAGAAAAGGTATTAAAATTAGGTATTCCCACAGGCAGCTTGCAGAAGGCGACGATTGAACTTTTCGGCAAAGCAGGGTTTAGCATTGCCGATTCTGAGAGAAGTTTCCAGCCTCATATAGATGATGAGCAGATTCGGCTGATTTGTCTGCGCGCTCAGGAGATGAGCAGATATGTCGCCGATGGCATCATCGATGCCGGTATTACCGGCTATGACTGGATAATGGAAAACGAATCGGATGTCGTAGAAGTTGCTAAGCTTGCCTACAGCAAGGCTACAGGCGAGCCGGCCAAATGGGTATTAGCCGTGCCTGATGAATCGAAGGTAGCTAAGCCGGAGGACCTGGCCGGGGGTATAATCGCAACCGAGCTGGTTAACGTAACAAAGAAGTATTTCGCAGATAAAAGTATTGACGTAAAGGTCGAATTTAGCTGGGGCGCTACCGAGGTGAAGGCCCGGCTGGTGGATGCGATAGTGGAGCTTACCGAGACGGGGACATCACTTGCAGCGAATGACCTGCGAGTAATAGATACGGTGATAACATCCACGACAAGATTGATTGCAAATAAAAAGGCGTGGCAGGACAAATTCAAACGGGAAAAGATAGAAAACATCGCCATTTTGCTCAATGCGGCAATTGAAGCCCGCAGCAAAGTCGGCTTGAAGATGAATGTGAAAAAGAGCGACCTTGAAGAGGTTTTGAATACATTGCCCGCTGAGAAAAGCCCGACAATTTCGAGTCTGGCCGATTCGGATTATGTGGCAATAGAAGTGATTATCGAAGATAAAGTCGAACGGTCGCTGGTGCCGGTTTTAAAGCGTGCCGGAGCATCGGGAATAATCACTTATCCACTCAATAAGGTTATCCACTAATTTCGTATCTCGTTGTTCGTGATTCGTATTACGATTCACAAGATATCATTAGTTAGTGGGTGGGGGATTTAGATACTTAAACTCAAAGAAGAAGCCTTCGGGCGTGCTGATGCCATAAAAAGCGGACAGGCCGAAATATTTATGCACAGCATCGAACTCAGGTAGAAGACCGAAATTAACTAACTTACCGATTCCCCTTGAGCCAAATTTAATTGAAGCCGGCCCAGATGAGATAGCTGAAGACTCGGCTCTGCTGGCTTGCTTTACCATCCACCAGAAGGACTCGCTTGATGCTGCATTGTTTTGTAAAGAGGCCAGTCCGACAACCGAAGGGATGGCCGATTTGGCGGAGGTGAACCACTTTGTCGAGCCGACTGATACGGCGTCAGTACTGCTCAAAGCTCGGATAACCCTCTCAACAGCAGGCTCGCCTGCGAAAATCAGGTGAGTGTCAGTGATTGTAAAAGCTAATGTTGGCATTTGTGCAGCGTCTGATTTGGGGGAGGGGGACTGCATCGGCGTTGTGCCGGGTTTGAAAAACGGCAGGGCCGGCGGGCTGAGCAGATAAATGGTGTGGCCCAGAAGCTCGCGTCTGGCGTCGGGATTGTTCGCAGCTAAAAGTTTGCTGTGAAGAAGCGAGAGAGATTTTTCGAGGGCATTGCGGTTATTTACCGCCAAAGCAACAAGTGATTCTGTCGGTGTTGAACTGCTTGAGAACGGCTTATTGATGCTTTGAGAGATTACAATTTGCGAGCCTAGATGACTGATGACGTCACTTTTCAATCGCAATCCCGACTCGCCCTCGGGACTATCCGGCAAATCCAGTGCGTGCATCATAGCAGCATACTGAGGATTAAAACTGTAAAGAATGCCGTAGAGCTCATCGTAGGCCTTTTTAATGTTCAGATTAAAAAATGCTGCAGAACAGGCCGATGCAGGAATAAATCGAGGGGCTTTAAAAACGGCAGATTCGGTCTCGAGCATTCTACAAACACCTTTTTTGTCGCCGTTAATTTTGAGAAATGCTTTTCCAGAACCGGAACTGCCGGGGTTTCTGGCAAAGGCAATCGAGCAGCCGAGAGCGGCGACATTATCAATGCCCAGATTGGCTGACCATTGACGTGCTTTGCCAACAGAGTCTCTGGCGAGTATTGTTTTAATGATTTGTTTTATATTGATATAGAAATCGACATCGCGGTCAGGTCCGACAGTTTTCATAGCAGCGTTGTAGTCGGTGTCGTCAGCCAGCGTCGGACTGGCGGCGCCTTTGATATGTGCGATAACAAACTTGAGAAGTTCAAGATTCGTAGTGGCTATAAAAGAGTCGTCAATAAAGCAGTAATTCAGCACCGAGGAGGCTTCGTCGATTGATATTTCAATACTGACACCACGGTAATCCTCGCTTTTTTTCTGGTGTCCGCCGTATTCGATATTTTTTTCGAGCCTTTTGTCTAATGCTTCTTTGATTTTATCGATTCCTTCGCCCCACTGGGTTATTATCACGACCGGCGGCTCGTTGAAATCTTTGCTCTGCTCATTAAGCACTAAGGCGGCGGCAACCCTGCCCTGCGGTAATACATCCGCATTGAAAATCGTCTTAAAAATATCGTTGTCGTCCAATTTTTGGATTTTTTCGCGCCATTTTACCCTGGCGTTGTCGACAAAAGCAGCCATTGCCGGGTCTTTGTAGAGTTTGTAAAGGTTGGTTTTTTCGAATTGTGTTTTTAGCTGCTGGAAATCATCGATGTTCATCAACAGGACGGTTTCAGGAGGAACCAGCTTGGCCGTCTTAGGCAGCGTCTCAGCCTGGGCGGAAGCAGATGAGCTTAATAGCACAAAAGCACAATAGCAAAGGAGCATCAGGGCATAATTGAACTTGTGCCTTGTACACATATTAGTTGTTCTCGGGGCATATTTCACTTTCAGACCTTTCAATAATCTCGAATCCCGTTCGAGATGCACTTCACGATTGACGAGTTGCGGCTTTGTCTTTGACGGCGTTGTGAATCTGTTGTTTGTCAGGATTACTTTCGACGGGGTTAAGGAATTTCGGCACAGCCTTATTGCGTCTTTGGTCCGGCTGCAGGTATTTGAAGCCGGTGTTCGGATTGTCCTTGTCATATACGAAGGCGTCACGGTTCTCTATAAAATGCTTTACATAATCGACCGGTATTGCAAAGCCCAATCCGCCAAGGAATATATATCCCATATTCGTGACCCCGATTACCTCACCGGCCAGATTAAATAACGGGCCGCCGGAATTACCCGGGTTAATATCGGCATTTGTTTGGATGTAAACAAGGCCCTCGAAGGCCCTGTTTGTCGTGCTGATGACACCGTCGGTAACGGTTCGCTCCAAGCCGAGCGGATTGCCGACGGCGAAGACCTTTTCGCCCACCTTGATTCTATCGATGTCACCGAGGTATGCGTATTTGACCCTTGTGTCCCCGAGGTCTTCGACTTTCAATAGTACCAGGTCAACAAAAGGATTGATGGCTTCGATTTTGACGTTTTTGAATTTTTTTTTCTCAAAGC
>CAYYFT010000103.1:0-5540 GCA_964471015.1 uncultured Pirellulales bacterium
TAATATGGCTAAAGTTACACTCGATGTCGGCGGTTTTAGCATAATCAAGCGTATCGGAACTGGCGCCCGCAGCACAATCTACCTGGCAACTGATGAGCAGGACAACACCGATGTCGCTCTAAAACGGGTTATCTTCGAAAGGCCGGAAGATTCAAGGATATTCGAGCAGGTTGAGACCGAATACAAAGTGGCCCGACGGATAGACCACCCTTATGTCCGCAAGTGCCATAAACTAAAGAAAATAGGTGGGTTCTTCAAGGCAAAAGAACTGTTGCTTTCTATGGAACTATTTGACGGTAAGAACCTCGAAGACGGCCCTGCTTTGAGTTTGCTCGATGTGCTGCTTGTATTCAGGATGGTGGCAGGTGGCCTAAGTGCTATGCACCAACAGGGGTTCGTTCACTGCGATATAAAGCCCAATAACATCCTTATGAGCGAGTCCGGCTCGATTAAAATCATAGACCTCGGCCAGAGCTGCAAAATCGGAACGGTAAAACCACGTATTCAGGGCACACCGGATTACATCGCGCCTGAACAGGTTAGGCGTAAATCGCTCGGCCCAAAAACCGACATCTTTAATCTGGGAGCGACAATGTACTGGGCTATTACCGGAAAGCACGTCCCGACTTTGATACCCAAAAAGAACAGCCTTGGTCTGCCCATACCCCAAACCCGTCAAGCGCCCCACGAACTGAGAAAACAATTGCCGATAGGAATCTCAAAGCTTGTAATGGATTGCATAAAAGATGAGCCTTCGGAACGCCCGCGTAATATGATGACGGTTATATCGAGGCTGGACCTGCTGGTCCACAGCATATTGGCCGGCTAGATAAAAACGAATAAAAATGCCTCAGACAATAATTGACTTGCTAAATAGGGGTACTGAAGCCAATAACGCAGATAGGTTTCGACGGGGCAACTTGATTCATCTCCCTGCCGATGTTCAGCTAATTGCAACCGGTGACCTTCACGGACATCGGCGTAACTTTGAAAGAATACTTGCTTTTGCCGATTTAGCCGGTAATCCCGACAGGCATATCATCCTGCAGGAAATTATACACGGAGGCCCGCAGGATTCTGAAGGTGGTTGTTTATCTTACAAACTCCTGTTCGATGCTGTCCGTTACAAGTTAAGCTTTCCCGACCGCGTCCATATTATTATGGGAAATCACGACACCTCATTTATCAATAGCAGCAAAATTATGAAAGACGGTAAGGAAATGAATCGTTCAATGCGTTCGGCTCTGGAGCGGGAATTCCAGGAGGCCGGGGCCGACATCAAACTGGCAATAAGACAATTCCTGTTTTCACAACCATTAGCACTCAGGTGCGAAAACAGAATATGGCTGTCGCACTCCCTTCCCGGCGACCGTTTCGTAGATAAATTTGACCGGCAGATTTTAGACAGGCAGTTAAAAATCAACGATTGTGAAAAACCGGGTTCAGCGTATCTGTTAACCTGGGGCAGAAATATGAGTCAACAAACGCTCGACAAAATGGCCAATCTCCTCGACGTTGACATTTTCATCCTCGGTCATCAAGCACAGAAGCAGGGATGGAGCCGGGCCGGTGAGAATCTCATAATCATCGCCTCCGACCACAACCACGGCTGTTTGCTCCCAATCGACCTGGCAAAATCTTACACTGTTGAGACGCTAATTGACTCGCTCGTACCCTTAGCTTCCATCCCGTGAAGCGTATCTTGTGAAGCGTGATACGAGATACGAAATACGAAATACGAAATACGAGATACGAGATACGAAAAATGGATTGGTATTACTACATAGCTCCGGTGCTGATTTTGTCGCAGTTACTCTTTTTGCTCCAGGCATATAAAAACTATCGTTATGCACTGGCCGGGTACAAAAAGAAGCGTTTATCATATCGGCCTCGGACGGCCTTAATCGTCCCCTGTAAAGGTCTGGATTCTGCTTTCCGGGAAAATATCACCTCATTTTTTAATCAGGACTATGAAAATTATCTGCTGTGGTTTGTGGTCGCCGATGAGGCGGACCCGGCCTATCCCGAGTTATGCAAATTGAAAAACCGTTTGAGCCAGAGCTCAAAGGCCGACGATGTACAGGTACTGGTAGCCGGCCAAGCACAATCCTGCAGTCAAAAAATTCATAACCTGCTTTACTGCTGCGAGAGGCTCGGCAGCGATGTCGAAGTTTTGGCCTTTGCCGATTCTGATATCTTTGTCCGCAGCGATTGGCTAAGCCACATAGTTCATCCTCTTCGAAAGTCGAAAAATGGCGCTGCCAGCGGCTATCGTTGGTTTGTGCCCAAAAAGAACAACCTGGCCAGCCTGGCCCTGTCTGCAGTAAACGCCAAGGTTGCCCAATTGCTTGGCAACACTCATTTCAATCAGGCCTGGGGCGGCTCTATGGCTATTCGGGTTGATACCTTTCGACAGGTGGGCCTCGACAAAATCTGGCCAAAAGCTCTAAGTGACGATTTGTCCCTAAGCTTCTCCGTCAAAAAAGCTGGCAAAAAAGTAGTTTTTGTCCCTGCCTGTCTTGTGGCTTCGTATGAATCCACCACGTGGAGCGAGCTTTTTGAATTTGGCCGGCGACAATTTCTAATCACCCGTATAAACACTCCGGGGACCTGGTGGTTTGGATTATCCAGCAGTCTATATTCGATATTAGGATTGTGGGGCGGAGCCGCCCTCGCAATCTATGCAGCAGTTAAATCATCAATCATCAATCATCAATTATCAATTCTTGTCGCTGTCCCTATTTTATTTTTCAGCGCTCAATTTATTCGAGCGGTCCTGCGTCAGAAAATGGCTGGCAAACTGCTAAAATACGAGCGATGCTTGTCCGCCGTAGCCTCGGCGAAGGCGGAAGCATCGAGTATCGAGCATCGAGCACTGAAAGCCGCTACCCTTGCCGACATCCTTTTCTTTTGGCTCTGGTCACCACTGCTGCTGCTCTTTATCATCTCTTCGGCCTTTGGCAGAACTATTTGCTGGCGAGGAATACGCTATAAACTGCTTGGCCCGTTAGAGACTATTATGCTTGGGGAAAAAGCATCTAATGGGAAAAGTCTCTAACGGGCCGAAGCCCAACTGAAACGGTTGTCCTCAACAAAAACCCGTAGCGTTTCGATTCGAAGTAAATTGGCTTTGTTTGGGTTTGTTTTGACCAAGAGTCCATTGTCCATTTTTCGCTGTAATTTGTTGTCGAAACTACGGTTATAAACATTTGACCTTTTTGAAAATTGGCTTTGTTTCGCATAATTTAGTTGTTCATAGTTCATTGTTCGTAGTTCGTTGTTTCCACTGGAGGCGGATAGCGAAAAAATCCTAAATTCCAAACTCTAAATCCTAAACAAATACGAAAATCAAATTTTCAAATGCTCCAAACGAAGTTTAATAGATTACTTGACTTGGGTTTGCTAATCCTGAAGGCCGTGCCCTACGGGGCGGTTGAGCGTTTGCTTTCTTGCAAACGAACAACAAGTATTTTAACATATTTTCGGAGAAAAATCAACAAAAAAAGAATTTTACCGCAGAGGACGCAAAGAGTTTTTAGACAGTCATAATTGTAGGGTGGGGCAAGCCCCACCAATTCCACCTTCATCCTTCGTCTCTCATCTATCGTCCCTCACGCCTTTTCTTCTCAACATCACCGCACCAAAAGGCGAGCAGCAAGAACACAAACGGTTAGTCGTTTTTTGTCTCTTTGGTCTGCAAACTATTTTTTGAGATTAGCTGCACGGAAGTCCTTTCCAGTAAGACACCACCATACTTCCGCTTTTGCTTTGTCGAGAAGCGATTTGCCAGGCTCTATATGGTGCTCCGGTGACTCGCTGCCTATTCCCACGATAAGATGGATTTGATATTTTTTCTTTTCCTTTCGACAAGATCTTGCCTTCTCGTACTCTGAATTGGTGAAGTAGCAGCCTGGAAAGCGCTTGAAGGATTTCTCGCTTCCTTTAACCTCAACGAAAAGCTCTGATGATTCGTCACGAAAGTCAAATCCAAGCTCACGGTTACTTCTTTTGACAAGCTTGATGTGCTGTTTTTCCTTAAAATAATCTTTCACATATTCCTCGGCTTGTTCTGCAGTTGACATTTTCTTTCCACGTTGGGAAAGATTCTCGAAGTAATTTTTGCAGTATTCCCTAGATTGTTCTGCAATTGCCATTGTCTTTTTCCTTCATACAGCAATCATTTAAGAACTCTTACCAATCACCAGTTACCAACAACCTATTCGACATCGGCGATGTCGCTATCCGGCCTGCCGACGAGATAGATTCTGTTTTTGCCGCTGCGTTTCGCCTCCAGCAGTGCTTTGTCAGCCTGCTCGAAAAGCTCGCCGATTGTTGAGCCGTCACGAGGAAAGCTCGCCAGGCCGCCGCTTATTGTCAGAACCCCTTTGCCTTCCGGCCCGAGCAGATGCAGCTCGGTTTTCCCCAATTCTTTTCTAAATCGTTTTGCTATAAAAATCGCCTCTTTGGGATGCTCTGTTAGCGTTTGTCTTCTGTTTTCTGCTTTCTCCTTGGGAGTCCTTACGGACTGACTTCTGACTTCCGACCTCTGACTTCTGTTTTCCGGCTTCTGACTTCTGTTTTCTGCATTCTGTCTATCCCAGAAAACAACAGCGAACTCATCCCCGCCGATTCTGCCTACGACATCGTGTCCCCGGCAGCAGCGCCGCATCAAAACAGCTACTTGTTCCAGGATTTCATCACCGGCTGAATGGCCGTAAACATCGTTATAATGTTTGAAGTTATCGATATCAAAAATAAGCAGCGTCACCCTCCTGTTTTCTTTTCTCGAATGTTCTATAATCTGCCTGGAAAATTCCCAGATATATCTCCTGTTCTTCAGGCCCGTCAGCTCATCCTCGGTAGCCAGCCTCTCAAGCTGTTTTATTCTCTCCCTCGTTGCATCGACAATAACATCAGCGTCTAACCTGCTTCCGTCCCGGCCGCTGGCAGGCATAATGGATTCGTAAAATCTGTTTGCCTGAACCGGACAAATCAAATAATCATCCGCCAAAGTTTTGTTGTTGCAAGTCGAGTCAACCAGTTGCATCGCCGCCGGCTCTTCGTACACTTGTGCCAGAAGGATAATTTTCGCATCGCAATTTACCTCTCTCAAGGTCTTCAGAACCGAAGCTAACCTAATCGGCGCCCCGGACATTATAACAGCGATTGCCGTGAAGCTGTTCTTCGCTGCCATCTCGATTGCATCAGGCATATTAGTTTGTATTTCACAGGGCAGCCGGCGAATGGCATCGGCATCTAAAAAAGCCCTGTCAATATCGCCTATCAACAGAATCTTGCTACTACCCATATCAGAGGATAAATTCTCAGTTCTCATTTGACTGAACCCCAGGTAATGCCTCCAGTTACACACCTTATGATAGCAAAATTCGCAGAAAAGTCAACTCTAATCCCAGCAGACAATTGACGATTGGAAAGGACATTAAGAATAATCAATTCGTGGGTAGGTCATCAAGATTCTTCTTGGCCTGCTCGGCACAGAAGCTGTCGGGATACTTTTCTATAAAGCTCGTCAGAGTCGC
>CAYYFT010000104.1:0-5494 GCA_964471015.1 uncultured Pirellulales bacterium
AGAATAGGTCGGCATCTATATCCCAGTTGCCGGTCAGGTCGGCATAGAAATAGTCGGTCGGCGTTTGTGCCATATCTTCGTAGACTGCGTTCCTCTCAGGATGGCACATCTTCATCGGGATATCACCCTCTCCGCTTTCGTAGGGGGAAGGGTCACCAATCAACAGGACGTACTTAATGCCCATCGAGGTATAGTTGTTTATTAACCACTGCCTTATCTTCTCGGCTTTGTGGTTAGGCGCCTGGCCGGTCAGGGGCTGAATGCTGGTCCCGTAGATAACAACCAGGACACTATAGCCGAGGCTTTGTTTGTGCGTCACGAAGCTGCTCAGTTTTGTGCTGCCGGTATTTATAGCATTTGTGGTGATTATGACATAGTCATAATTGGCCGGCGAAGGCTCCCCTGCTGAGATGGCTTGTTGGCCGTAGCTACCGCTGACCTTGGTGTAATTTATGAAGCGCTTGGCAGCTACATCCTCCAAAACCGTGTCGCGCATAAGGCTCGCAGCCTGCGCAGTTGGCGAGGTGCTATAGCTTATCTCTATCTCCACGCTCTCGGTAAGCGTTAGCTTCCCGGATACAGGGTTGTATTGGAAGGGGATGAAATCTACCCTGGCGAACTTCCATTTCCTCATCTGGGAACAATAAAGAAGTCTTACCGAACTCTCGGGGTAGTCGGCATCGCTTTGATATACATCAACGTTCCTGCCATCTACAATGCTCTTATTATCTCCCCGTATCGGAAAACCTGCCGGCTTGATGTTGTATGTTCCATCAAGGGTACGCTTCTGAGCCGACACTATTCTCAATTTCACCGTCGAGTCAATGACATCCGGAGGCAGGAGAATATCCTGCACTTTGTGCGGAAGCATCGGGTCTCCGGGAGAACTTGTCATCCCAAAACCTTCCATCGAAATGGCAGCGAAGCCATTCTCTTGCGTAATGTCGTAGCCGACCGGTGGAAATGCTTCGAGCTTGACAACTACCCGGCCGACAGTGTCAGCCAAGGCCACGCCTGTAGCTAACGTTAGCACTACAAGTGCTACCAATAAACATTCAAATTTTGGCTTTATCGCTCTCATAATTAAATCCTCCTAATTAAAAGATGGCTTTGTGATTCCCCCGTTTTGTAGAGCAAAAAATCGAATCGAATAAAAAATGACATTCCGCCACTCCTCGCTAATTCTACAGTTTCTTTACCAAGTCTACAGAACCATCAAATTGATGTCAAGAGAATTATCGCACAATTCATACTTTTTTTAGGTCACTGAAGTATAAACTCCGTAAGTTCTTTTATATCAGGCAGATACATTAGCTTTCCGGTAATTTTCTTGATTGACGGCTCTCGATTTGATACAATAAGTCCTGTTTGATAGGGGTGGTTCAATCGTGAGGAGGGTATGAATGAACCCTTGGCTTGAAACTATAGGTATTATTTTAGTGGCCCTGTTGGGCATTTTTCTTGGAAGGGTGTTTTCGCGTTTTCGCAAGGCCTATTGGATGATGGGCTATTTCCTGTCCCTTTTGCTCATTGTGTTTCTGGCAGTAACCAGATGTTCTAATTCGCTGGCCTTTGTGCCGCCGTTTGTCTGGACGGCAGGGCGGGTAAAGTTCGTCATTTTTTCTTTAGCCGTTACAATGGGCTTAACCACTCCGCTGTCACGGCTGCCTTACAAATTCGAGAAAGTAGCGGTTTGCATCCTGATGGTTACGATTGTAGTTTGGTTTTCGGTTTTGCCTTTTCTTGCTCCTGCTTTGCTCGAGGGCCGTCTGGCCAATCTCAAAACCCGGGTTGATTCTAACGGTATTTGCTATCAGAGCACAGGTTATACTTGTGCTCCGGCTGCAGCGGTAACGGCTTTGAGGAGATTGGGTCTGCCTGCTCACGAAGGAGAGATAGCTATACTTTCTCACACAAGCCCGGTCGTAGGCACTTTGCCCGGCTGCCTCCAGGCAGCACTTCAGAACCGCTACGGTGATGAGGGCCTGAGATGTCATTACCGCCGATTCGACTCCATTGCTCAGCTAAAGGATATGGGTATTATCTTAGCTGTGGTAAAGAGCGCGCTTCTGTCGGACCACTGCGTCGCTGTCCTTGAGGTCTCGGACAGGATGATTACTGTTGCCGACCCCGTCGTGGGCAAAGAGTTACTGTCACATAAGCAGTTCGAGAAAATCTGGCGATTTTCCGGCATTGTCCTAAAGAGAGACTCTGCGCAAAGCCCCATAAGTTAGGCACTGGTCTTACGGGGCGGAACATCTAATCCCGATTTGTTGGCTCTGCACTGCTAACCCCGCCCCTCCGAGGAGCTGGGCTGACAGCCCTCATCGGCCGGCGACAATCCTTTTTCACTTCTTTTACCGGAATAATTTTATCCGATAGACAGACGGCGGATGAAATCTGCGCCGAATTACGACCTTTTTTTGCGAGGTGTGACATACTGTTGTCACACCGCCGATAAAAATATGGCTAAGCCCTTTAGAATAATTGATATTTTCCACAGATACGGCGTAAAAACCGAGGCGGCAGTAAAGTCATAAGAACCCAGCCGGGCTGACTCCCTTGGGGGGGATAGCCTGGCTGGGCTTATTTCAAAGCATTTTTATCCGCCTGTGGCGGAACTCAAAATAACCATTTGCCTCTTATTCGATGTGTTTTCTGTAAAGCCGCGTTTCCAAAGGCTTTTTGTAACCTGTCCAGTTCGAATCGCCCGGTTCGTTGTCAATCATTGCCGTTACCTGATTTATCTTGGCGTCCAAATCGTCAATATAATTGACCATAAAGGCTTCAGGTGTTGCCGGCAGCTTCGGCGAGCCGAACTCGTATTTGCCGTGGTGTGACAAGATAATGTGTCCGAGAGCGTCTAAAATCATCTCATCAATCTTTGTCCCCTTCGCAACCAGTGCGTCAGCCTTTCGGTTTAGTAAAAGGTAGCTTTTTGCAATATGCCCGATTAGTTGTCCTGAATCGGTATATGAAAAGGCCATATCGTAAGAAAGTTCTTCTGTTTTACCTATATCGTGGATAAAAATCGCCGTCAAAACCAAATCAGCCTGCACCTCCGGATAAAAAGGCAGTATCGCAACAGCTACTCGCAGCATATTGTGGGTATGCTCCAGCAGCCCGCCGAGGTAATTGTGGTGAATTGTCGTTGCAGCCGGCGCGGTGCAGAATTTCTCCATCAGTTCGGTATCTGCTGAAAATTCTTCGACCAGTGCCTTTAACTGGCGGTGCTTTATCCCTGCTGCGATTCTTTTTACCTCCTCGAACATCTGCTTTGTGTCTTTGTCGGTTCGCGCCAGAAAATCCTCAACGCAGACTTCGCCTGCATCGACGATGCTGATGTTATTTATAATAATTTGCAGGTTATTTTGATAAAGCTCGCTTCTTCCCTGTATATGCACAAAACCGGGCTTCGGCAGCGAGTTGTAAACAGCCTCGGTTGCCTGCCACATCCGGCCGTTCAGTTGCCCCGTTCGGTCGCAAAGGAACATCGCTATATACAAATCGCCTCGCGTTGTGCTTCGCAGAATCGGCTCTTTTACCATATAAATATCATCAATTGCCTCCCCCGGGCCGATTTCATTGATAAATTTATGTGCCATTGTCAGCTCCGTTAATTGATAACTTATAACCGGTAAAAGATTATCGATTATTAACTATCAATTATCAATAAAAAAACCGGAACCGGCGCCAAACAGTGTATTCCAACGCTAAATATAATCTTGCAACCCTGCGTATTTTGGGCTATAAAACCACACAATGAACTATGAACAATGAACCATTTACGGAATACGAGATATGAGATACAGCCGAATGTTAATACCGACGGTCAAGGAAGTTCCCGCCGATGCGGAAGTAACCAGCCATAAACTGATGCTCCGTGCCGGCCTGATGCGCAAACTCGCCAGCGGAACTTACACTTATCTGCCTCTCGGCTGGCGCAGCCTGCTAAAAGTCATCAATATCGTCCGGGAAGAGATGGACAAGGCCGGCGCTCAGGAAATCTTAATGCCCGCCGTTCAGCCGATAGAGCTGTGGAAAAGAACCGGCCGCGACGTTGACTACGGCGAAACTCTGGCGACTTTTACCGACCGCCACGGCCGTGAAAACGTCCTCGCACCCACCGCCGAAGAGGTCGTAACAAGTATCGCAGCAAACGAAATAAGCTCGTATAAGCAGCTCCCGATGAATATCTACCAAATTAGCTTCAAATTCCGCGATGAGTTTCGCCCGCGCTTCGGCGTGCTGAGAAGCCGTGAATTTATTATGAAGGATTCGTACAGCTTCCACACCGCCCTGAAAAGTCTCGATGAAACTTATAAGATAATGTATGACACTTACTGCAGGATTTTCAAACGATGCGGCCTTGAATACATCATCGTCGAAGCCGAGTCCGGCGAGATGGGCGGCTCCGGCTCTCACCAGTTCACCGTCCCGTGTGAATCCGGCGAAGATATAATAGTTCACACCGAAGACAATTCCTACGCCGCCAACATCGAAAGAGCTGCCGTTGACCCATTGATAAGACACAAGACAAAAGACAAAAGACAAAAGACAGAAGAAGTTTATACGCCAAATATCGGCTCAATCGAAGCCGTTTGCGCTTTTCTGAAAACCAAACCTGAGGAAATGATTAAAACTCTGATATATAAGAGTCACCCGTTAAAGGAAACTGCTAAAAAAATAGGAGAGTATAAAGTAACTCATAAAGATGGCGTTGGGTGGCCTGGTGAGTCCCTTAGACCAAGATTTTATGCTGTTTTAGTGCGGGGAGACCATGAAATTAACAATGAGAAGCTCAGAATTACTACGGGAGAAAGCGTAGATCTCGCGGATGAAGATGATATACAAACGATAACAGGCGCGAATGTTGGTTTCGCAGGGCCGGTAGGACTTAGAGATAGAATGGATATTCCATTTATTATCGACCACGCAGTTGCAGCAATGGCGGTTGGTGTAACCGGCGCTAACAAAACCGATTATCATATTAAGAATGTCATCCCCGGCAGAGATTTTCCGCTTGAAGGCGAAAATATTGTCATCGCAGATATTCGCTATGCAGTCGAGGGCGATACGCATAACGGCAAAAAGCTGCTCTTTAAGAAGGGCATCGAAGTCGGCCAGGTCTTCAAGCTCGGAACAAAATACAGTGAGAAGCTCGGCGCAAAATTCCTTGACGAAACCGGCAGCGAGATGCCCTGCATTATGGGTTGTTACGGCATCGGCATCAACCGAATCCTTGCCGCTGCTATTGAGCTTGGCAATGATGATAATGGTATTGTTTTCCCTGTTAGCATCGCCCCATTTGAAGTTCTGGTAACTTCCGTAAATCAGGATGATGAACAGGTAGTTAAGGTCGCTGAAGAGATTTATCAGCAATTGTTAGGTAGGGGTGTTGACGTGCTGCTGGACGACAGGCAGCTTCGAGGCGGAGTAAAATTCAAAGACGCCGACCTTATTGGCATTCCGATAAGAGTTACTGTAGGCCAAA
>CAYYFT010000105.1:0-5480 GCA_964471015.1 uncultured Pirellulales bacterium
ATTTGCCGCAGGAACATTCCCAATCCCGCTCAGGACCGAAGATTCGTTCGCAGAATAAGCCGTCCTTCTCCGGGCGATATGTACGGTAGTTGATAGTCTCGGGCTTGCGCACCTCGCCAAAAGACCAGCTACGAATATCATTGGGGCCGGCCAATGAAATCTTGACCGAACCGTAATCGTTAATGCGGTCGTATATATTTCCCAGCATTTAAAGCTAACTCCTTATTAGTTTTGAGTTTCAAATTTTTAGTTTTTAGTTACAACTCAAAACTCAACACTAAAAACTTAAAACTACAACGCAGTGCTCCCAAGTCGTTTCTTTTCAAGTTGAATATTCAATCCCAATCCTCTTAGTTCATTGCACAATACGTCAAAGGAAAGGGGAGTGCCGGCTTCGAGCTTGTTTTGTCCTTTGACCATTGATTCATAGATTTTTGTTCGGCCCTCAACATCATCACTTTTGACCGTCAGCATCTCTTGCAGGGTATAAGCCGCTCCGTAGCCCTCCAGAGCCCATACTTCCATTTCGCCGAATCTTTGTCCGCCGGTTCTGGCCTTGCCGCCTAACGGCTGCTGCGTAATCAGACTGTAGGGCCCGGTTGCCCTGGCGTGTATCTTGTCATCAACAAGGTGATGTAGTTTCATCATATAGATATATCCTATAGTGGCAGCCTGGTCGAACGGCTCACCTGTCCTACCATCATACAATTGAGTCTTCAGGTTTGGTGGGACATTCACAAAAAACTCATCCTCAGGCGGCGCCTGTTTATTTTCTTCCAGCTCAGCCATTCGTTTGCTCATAAGCTCGCTTGCTTCGGCTGTGAGTTTTTGGATATCATCTTCAGTAGCACCATCAAAGACCGGCGTAATAGCGCTAAAGCCCAATACATTTGCCGTCCAACCAAGATGGGTCTCCAAAATCTGACCGACATTCATTCGGCTGGGCACGCCGAGAGGATTCAACAAAATATCCAAAGGCGTGCCATCCTCGAGGAACGGCATATCTTCTTCGGGCATAATCTTGGCGATAACACCCTTGTTGCCGTGGCGTCCGGCCATTTTATCGCCGATTGACAATATCCTTTTAGTCGCAATGTAAACCTTTACCATCTCCAGCACACCACTGGCCAACTCATCACCGTGCTTCAAACCCTCAATCCTGCGTTTTCTTTCTTCCTGAACTTCAGATAATCTCATCCAGAATTTATCCACAATTTTCTGTACACCGTCCCGGCCCGAGGCGGGCCTGACCCACTTAATATTAAAGCTCTCTATCTGCTCATAAATAACCTCATCATCAGTGCTGACACCGACTTTCTGGCGTGTGGATGGGTCAATGATGTTGACGTCGAACTTCTTGTGGATAGCTTCAATCATTTGTCTGAATATCACACACTCTTTGGCACACATCTGCTTTTCATATTGTTTTATCTGGGCATTGTGGGCCTTCTTTTGTTCCTCACCGCCTGCGCCGCGTCTGGTGAATCGCTCTGTTTTTATAACCACTCCCTCATATCCGCTGGGCAGTTCAAGTGAGTCATTTTTGACATCTTCGCCCGCTCTTCCAAATATAGCATGCAGCAATTTTTCCTCAGGCGTCAGTTCAGTCTTGCTCTTGGGTACTACTTTTCCTACCAGGATATCGCCAGGACAGACCCTTGTTCCCTCACGAATTACACCATGTTCATCAAGATTTCGCAGTGCCTTTTCGCTAACATTGGGAATATCACGGGTAAATTCTTCCTTTCCGAGACGGGTCTCACGAACTTCTGATGTAAATTCGTCAATATGAATACTTGTGAAACTATCGTTCTTGACAAGTTTCTCACTGATAATAATTGCATCTTCGAAGTTAAAACCATCGAAAGAAACAAATCCCACAAGCAGATTTTTACCGAGAGCCAATACGCCGTTGGCAGTGCCGCCACCGTCTGCTATGATTTGGTCTTTCTGAACCTTCTCGCCGAGTTTAATCGTAGGCTTCTGATTAAGACAGGTTCTTTCATTCAGACCAACAAACTTGGCAAGTTTATACTCTTCGGTATGATTAATAACTATCTTGGTAGCATCCACTGAAGTAACAACGCCGCTGCTCTTCGCACGGACGACCATACTCGAGTTTTGGCCGACTACTTTCTCCATGCCCGTGCCAACCAAAGGCACCTCTGTCTTTAGCAGTGGAACTGCCTGTCGCTGCATATTAGAACCCATCAAAGCTCGGTTTGCATCATCGTGTTCCAGGAACGGGATAAGCGAAGCAGAAACACCAACAATTTGTTTGGCTGAAACATCAACGTAGTCGACCTCGTCGCCAGAGACTTGCGCCAGTTCACCGCCTTTCATAGCCAACACCAACCCGGAGTGAATTTTGCCTGTCTTAGGGTCGGTCGTGCTCGGTGCCGCAATTATCGCCTTCATATCCTCATCGGCACGCAAATAGTCAACCTTATCAGTAACCTTACCACCTTTGACTTTGCGATACGGCGTAAGCAAAAAGCCATACTCATCAATCGTGGCAAATATCGCCAACGAGGAAATCAAACCGATGTTTGTTCCTTCCGGAGTTTCAATGGGACAAATTCTGCCATAATGGCTAATATGCACATCGCGAACTTCAAAACCCGCTCGTCTTCTGTTTAAGCCGCCGGGACCAAGAGCCGACAGACGCCTTTCATGTGTCAATTGACTTAAAGCGTTGGTCTGGTCAACAATCTGGCTCAACTCACCGCGACCAAAGAAATAGTTGATACTGCTCGATACGCTCTTGGAATTCACCAGGTCCGCTATCCGCACCGATTCATCGACATCTCTTTTCATGCTCATTCGCTCCTGAACGGTCCTGCGAAGTTTTAGCAGCCCTTTCCTGATTTCATCGCCGGCGAGTTCATCGATTGTTCGTATCCGCCTGTTACCCAGATGGTCGATATCGTCAATCTCCCCTTCATTGTTGCGCAAAGCTATTATGTATTTCATCGTATTGAGGAAATCTTCAGGCCTCAGCGTCATCTCGCTTTCGTCCACCGCCTGGCTGTACTTACGATTCAATCTGAACCTGCCGACTCTACCCAGACGATAGCGGTTAACATCAGAAAATTTCTCAACAAAGAAAGTTTTTGCCTTTTTTTCATTGGCCGGATTGCCAGGCCTTAATCTCATATAAAACTTTAACAACGCCTGCTCGTGGCTCTGGCAATCATCCTCCGCAAGGGTGTTTAGAACGAGCGTATCGCTTACTTCGCTGATAACTTCGACCTTCTTCGGCTTGGTCTGCTGTATCAAAGAGACCCTGTCTCCGATTTGCGTGCCGGCTTTTACTATGATTTCACCAGTCTCGGAGTCCACAACCGGTTCCACCGCCCACATATCAGGGGTAAGCTGGGCTGGTGAAACAGTCTTTGTTGGATAAAACAGACGCAGGATTTGTGCGGTGGTGCCGTAGTCCGGGCTTATTGCCCGCAGAAAAATGGTCGCCGGTATCTTACTGGACTGGTCGATCTTGACAACCAAAACGTCTTTGCGGGTTACACTTATCTCTATCCAACTGCCCCTTTCGGGTATGATTCTGCCGCCGTGCAGAACTCTATCGCCTTCCTTGCTCTCGATAAGAAAATCAACACCCGGACTTCGGTGCAGTTGGCTTACTATGACACGCTCAGCACCGCTGAAGACAAACTCTCCGCCGCCTATCATAACCGGCATTTCGCCAAGGTATACTGACTGCTCTGCCAAATCTTCGCCGTCTTTAGTACGCAATCTGCAACAGATTTTCAAGGGGTACCCGTAGGTCAGCCGTAACTGCCGGCACTCATTGGACGTATAACGGGGTTTTTCCAGTTCGTAGTAAAGATATTCCAAACGCATCGTCTTGTCGTAGTTTACAATGGGGAATATCTCACGAAATAAACTTTCGAGCCCAATGCACTTCCTTCTGGTTGGCATCACGTCTCTTTGCAGAAAGCGCTCATAACTTCTTTTCTGTATCGCTACCAGGTCCGGAATCTCAACGACATCGCGAACTTTGCCAAAATCACGAACGGTTCGTAAAACCATTTGACTCTCCCTTCAACAGGGTAGGGTATGGTGTTTAGTTCCTTGTCTGTCCGTTATAACTACCCGTCATTTATTACGTTAACTCAACCACCGCACCTACAGCTTCAAGTTTTTCTTTGGCAGCTTCGGCATCGGCTTTACTCAGGCCATCTTTGACCGTCTTTGGAGCGCCTTCTACAAGGTCTTTAGCCTCTTTCAATCCCAATCCTGTCAACGCTCTTACTTCTTTGATAACCTGAATCTTCTTATCCCCGATTTCCTTGAGGACCACATCAAAACTGGTTTTTTCCTCTTCTTGTTCAGCCTGGCCTTGTGCAGCAGGGCCTGCCACCATAACAGCACCACCAGCGGCCGGCTCAATGCCATACTCATCCTTGAGATAATCACCAAGCTCCTTGGCCTGCATTAACGTCAGGCCGATTATCTTGTCGCCGAGCTTCCTTGTTTCACTGCTCCATTTCTTCGTCTCCTTAGGCTCCTCAGATGCTTTTGCCTTCTTGGTTTCCTTTACTTCTTCTTTTGTCTGTTCTTTTGTTTGCTCTTTTACCTCTTCTTTTGCATCGTTCTTTACTTGTTCCTTTTCTTCGCTTTTAGCCATTTCCAGTCAACTCCTATCAGTCAGCGCCTGGTGGTAGCCGAAACTCCGTCGTTTCGTTTAACCCGTAACAGGGGCAGCCACACAGGCAACCATATATCTCGTATCTCACCTTACGCCGCTTGCTTTTCAGCCCTTTCTGCGACAGTTTTTACACAACCTGCGATAATACCTGCAGCAGCACCAAAGGCAGCAGCCAATCTTGTTGCGGGCGACTGCGACAAGCTGACAATCTTGCCCTGCAATTCCGCTCGCGTTGGCATTTTTGAAAGCCCTTCTGCCGCCCCGGCATCCAATGCCAGGCCATCCAGGAAGGCCCCTTTAATCTCTATCACCGGAATCTTCTTGCCACACTCAGCCACCCCTTTTGCAACGTCAACTATGCTGTCGCCACCATAAGCAATAGTGCAGGGACCGCTGAACAAAGCAGCCGCTGGTTCCATCTGACGATTACACAACGCCTTTTTGAACAGCGAATTCTTCACTACCGATAATCTGATGCCTTTCTCCTTCAACTCACCTCGCATCAGGTTTCCGTCAACACCGCCGAGGCCTTTGGTACTGATAACCAAAAAATCCTTGATATCCTCATTGACGATTTTCTTTTCCAGTTCTGACCGGAGTAATTCTTTTACGTATTTGCTCATCTTTTCGCTTTCAATCTCAGTGCACACATCGTAAGTACCCTTGTGCTCCTGCTTTAAATACTAACCATTATGCTGGGACTCATCGTCGCAGATACACACATTTTTTTGATATAGGTCCCTTTTGTCGCCGCCGGTTTAATCTTCCTTATATGCGAGAGGAAAGCCTCGATATTGCCGACTAATTTTTC